>WAML01000149.1 GCA_015522345.1 Desulfurococcales archaeon | reverse complement strand
ATACTTGCTTTCAATATCAAATGTCTTATGAGCTACTACTCTATCTTTATACCATACTTTAACAGTTAATGTACACCCTGATTTAAGAACATAGGGATCTACTTTTAGAGTTATTAAATCGCGGCTATAAGCTTCTATAGTAATGGTTTTTCGCTGATATAACGTGCACCCCTTTATTTGTACAGTAACCGTGTACGTCTTATCGGAGTTATTATCTATGCCAAGTACGATCTGTCCTGCATTATAGTAAACATTTAGCAATTGTATACCTATATTAGGCTTTTCTTCAACAATAGAGGCTCTATGAAGACCCATAGCTAAGAAGCCGGGGAGCCCGAAGCCCAGTAAAAATATTACTGCAACAACAGCTACGACAACTACTACTATGAGGATTAAAGCAATAATTAGAATAGTTTCTTCTTCTCTCACTGCTATCGCCTTCGATAAAACTACTTTTTATTGAATAAATTGAATAACATGTAGAGAATATTAAGAATTACGGCCGAAGATTATTGGAGTATATATGTTTGTATTAGTTATTCATGGAGTATTCCAAGCCTTTATGATAGGGGTTACTGTTATCTTGTAAATTGTAGTACAGTTTTCTAGAGATAGTTTTAGCCATATAACTGCTTTTCTATTAGGGTCTATTATCTTATTTGTTGAATAGCCGCTGTACGGTAATTGTGTACAATTAATGTTATCCCATATACTCTCTGGTACTGTAACATAGTTTCCTCCATAGAAATAGTATGTTTTATCATAGTCTCCATAGCTTCCATAAATGACAACTTGTACTTCATGAACTCTCATTGGTATGTCTCCGTTATTTCTTAAAACAAATCCAATCCATAGAATAGTCTCATTACCCTCGCTGTAGTCATGGTGATTGCAATCTCTGCAATTCAATTTGTTGTTGCCTATAGAGTCTATAGAGTTACAGCATCCGCCGCCACTGCATCCTTGGTGTGTAGTATTGCAGCATTCTATGTTATAGATGTAGATCCTTGAGCCATCTGATGTAATGTTTATGTCTGTTATTACTGTATAAGATGAGTTACCGTGGTTGTTATCGCTGTGGCTACGGCTACAGCATTGGTGCTCATTTTCTTCTTCACATATTTGGCACGCTCTTTGATCGACTATACTAGTATCTTGTTTTCCAGGGTCTACGTATACATTTATACTAACCCTATCAATCCACATAGAATACCCTATTCCCGTTGCAACCAATAACGTTAATAGTATAGTATAGGCTAGTATACTCTTCAATGTCTTCTCAAACTCCTACCTACTAAGTATCAAGATAACTGCTAGTTAATAAGAAGATACTGTATCTTTTATCCATACAGAAAATATATTTTATCAAGCTTATATTAGCGCTGGTGAGAAATAAAGTATAAGAAGGCATTTATACATAGATCATTATCAAGTATAACAATATTATTTTGTCATGTGGTGTTAAATAGCTATGGAAAAAGAACATCATAAACACGTTAATCATAGTAGTCACGCTAAAGCTTCTACACATACCCATACGCATTCTCTCGGCCACGAGGCTATGATTGAAGACTTTAAACGCAGGTTTGTAGTGTCTGCAATACTTACTATACCTATACTCTTGCTTTCTCCAACTATCCAGAATTTCCTAGGCTTTAGATTAGAGTTTGCTGGTAGTACTTACTTATTATGGTTTTTATCGTCTATAGTCTACGTTTATGGTGGAAAACCTTTCCTCGTAGGACTTTATAGAGAAGTTAAAGAGAGACTCCCGGGCATGATGACGTTAATAGGCGTTGCTATAACAACTGCTTATGTATATAGTTCTATGACTACATTCTTTATCCCTGGTAAGACTTTCTTTTGGGAATTAGCTACTTTAATTGATGTAATGCTCCTTGGCCACTGGATTGAAATGAAGAGTGTTATGGGTGCTTCTAAAGCTCTAGAGAAACTTGTTAAAGCACTTCCTAGTATGGCCCATTTGATTAAAGATGGCGAAGTAGTTGATGTCCATGTATCTAGTTTGAGAAAAGGTGATAAAATACTTGTTAAGCCCGGCGAGAAAATACCTGTTGATGGAGTTGTTGTTGAAGGGTCTTCTAGTGTTGATGAATCCATTGTTACTGGTGAATCAAAGCCTGTATACAAGACTATTGGATCTAAGGTTATTGCTGGAACAGTTAATCTTGACGGCTCCTTGATCGTAGAGGCTGTATCTATTGGTGAAGAAACTTATTTGTCTCAAGTAATTGAGCTTATAAAGCGTGTGCAAGCTAGTAAATCGCGGGTACAAGACATTGCTAATCGTATAGCTAAGTGGTTGACTATTATTGCATTGAGTGTAGGTAGTGTAACTTTTATTGTATGGCTACTATTTATCGGCGACCCAGTTTTTGCTTTGGAGAGAGCAGTTACTGTAATGGTTATTACTTGTCCACACGCACTAGGCCTCGCTATCCCCTTAGTTATAGCTCGTTCAACAGCTATAACTGCTAGTAATGGTATATTGGTTAGGAATAGAGAAGTTTTTGAGAAAGCGTTTAAAGTAAACGCTGTTGTAATGGATAAAACAGGTACTTTGACTGAAGGAAGACCTATAGTTAAAAACGTTGTTGTTTTTGACGAGAGTTTTTCTAGAGAAGAAATAGTGTCTTTGGCGGCTAGTCTTGAGAAGTATAGTGAGCATCCTATTGCTAAAGCTATTGTAGAGTATGCTGTCGAGAATAGCATAGGATTAAGTGATCCAAGGGATTTCAAGAATATTCCTGGGAAAGGTGTTGAAGGAGTTGTTGATGGGAGGAAAGTAGCTGTTGTCAACCAGTACTATGTATTAGAGAAGGGAATTGAATTGCCTAGTAAAGCTAGAGAATATATTGGTCTAGGGTATACGACTGTTTTTATTGTTATAGATAATAGTGTTAGAGGTATGATTATCCTAGATGATAAAATACGTAGAGAATCTTATGAAGCTGTTAGAAAGCTTAAGGAAATGGGCATAAGAGTTGTAATGTTAACCGGTGATCAAAAGAGTGTTGCAGAGAGAGTGTCTCGTGAACTAGGTATTGACGAGTATTATGCAGAAGTTCTTCCACACCAAAAGATCGAGGTTGTTAAAAAGATTAAAGAGAAAGGCTATATTGTCGCAATGGTGGGTGATGGAGTAAATGATGCTCCTGCTCTCATGGAGGCTGACGTAGGAATAGCTATTGGAGCTGGTACAGACATAGCTATTGAATCAGCCGATATAGTATTGGTAAAGAATGATCCACGGGATGTAGTGAAAGTAATAGATATATCGAGGAGAACATACAAGAAGATTAAACAAAACCTTGCATGGGCTATAGGATACAATGTATTTGCTATACCAGCTGCAGCAGGAGTATTCTATAACATAGGATTCCTACTACCACCAGCCCTTGGAGCACTATTTATGTCTGTAAGTACAGTAATAGTTGCAGTAAACGCTAGCCTACTAAAATAGAGACAATATACTACGTTCCAATCAAAAGCTTTTAAACCCTACATACTACACTACTATAATGACAAATAAGTGGGCCGGTAGCTCAGCCTGGAAGAGCGCTCGGTTGGCATCCGAGAGGTCCCGGGTTCAAATCCCGGCCGGTCCACCATTCTCCATAAAGCTTCTCCCTTAGTTCTGGCTTAAAGCGTGCTATATAGTATCTTACAATAGCGTCGAGACTCCCAATATACAGTGTCTTATGTCTACCGTCATCCCTACCTTCCAAATAGACATATAGATTATTCTTTATGCGTTTAACAACAATCCTTAACAGAATATTACTGCCCATAATAAACTACTACGTCGTTAACTAGATCGGAAACATTATCACCATAGCTTTAGATTCCTTAGCCTTGTTCCTTATCCTTTAGGTTAGTGTTTGTATTTCGCATAAACGTGTATCATATAGATAGTTTTTCTCCATCAGATCGTATGTATCAAAATGCGATCACTAAGTTTTTACCTTTATCTTTTGTACTAGGTTAAAGAACTTACTAAGTAGTTCATCAATAACTATTGATAGTGCAAGGGGATTAATACTATGCTTAGCCTCCATGAATCAACCTTGGGGATTCATTAATGATCTTCTTATACTGCTAAGCATATTAGGGGCTTACGGTTTTAAGACTATGTAACCGTCTTTACTCAATAACCCTGTATTACATGATCTTGTTGATGAGCAGCGCTATTATAAGGGTTGATAGAGCTGATGGAACTAGGTATTTATAGCTTTTTGTAATAGGTGTTTCAAAGTATTTTGCAGTATATATTAGGCATAGGTGTAGAGGCGATATAAGATATCCTAGAAAGGATGCCACGTAGACAAGGGATGCTATTGTTGGTGTAATAGAGGTTATGCTCTGTACTATAGGAATGGCGAGTAGCGCCCCCGTCATATGCATTCCAACAGCATAAGCAAATACGAAGGGTATTATAGCCGATACTATTGCAGGGTCAATAGATGATAGGCCGTAGCCAGTTATAGAGGAGATGTCCAGTAGTGAGAAAGCCTTTCTTAAAACTATAGCCGTAGATACAATAAGTACAAGCTCCCATATACTCCTATTCCTTAGAATACCTACAACAACTTTCTTGCCAGACCTAGACAAGTATAGAAGCAATAATATGCCTAAAGTAACACCTATAATCATCGACAACCTGTTTATAGGGAGGAAATCGTATCTATAGTCTGTAAACTTTGATAGAGCGAGAGAAACTATTATTGCAGCCAGTATTGGTGAAGCATACTTCATTAATAGATAGTGATCTCTTCTAACAACCTCCGTAGTAGGCTCACTTACTTCACCAAGACTAGACTTATCATGTTTTACTCCAAGCCTTGTCAAAATATAGCCCACTAGTACCATGTAGAGCATTAAAGGAGTTTGCCTAGCTACGAGAATCCATAGATCTATGTTTGTTAAATACGAGAAGAATATGAGGAAAGTGCTTAGAGGATATACTAGGAAGATGACGTGTCTAAACCATACATTAGCATAGATCTTCTTAGGCTTGTCGAGACCCACTCTATTACCTAGTACATCAACTATCGGAGCAGACATTAATGCTCCACCAGGTATGGACAGTACTCCTAGGCTAGCCGGTATAACGGCTATACCTATTAATGGATTGCCAAAAAGCTTCTTCACGCCTTCTCCAAGGCCTTCTACAAATCTTGTAAGCCTATATAGTGAGACAAACAATCCTATGAGGAAAGTTATTAGGGCTAGTTCAAAAAACATTTTATCGCTAAATACATTGTATGCTAGAGTACTTAGTCCTTCTAAACCCTTTTTCATAAAAGCTATGTATAAGCTTACGAGAATAAATGATAGCCATAAAGGGCTTCTGATAAGTAGGAATAGTATAAGTATAGTGAAACTTGTTAGAAATATTATGTAATCCAATATCTCAGGCCTCTCTATTAGCTAGTCTATATCGTTTCTATACACATATACTTGATTAATAATAACTGTGGCTTCACTCCCACGGGGCTCTATAATAGATATATGACTGTGTTTTTGTGATATAGTGTATGATGTTTCATATCCATGTATTTGGCCTAAATACTTTGTTTCAAGGAATCTACTATAGAGAGACATTTTTATAGTCGGTAAACATATTGACGGAATGAAAACACTGGTTCTGCCACTGGGTCAGAGGCTTGAGCAAGGACATACTTGATGAAATAATTGAGGCTAGGCTTTCAAGGAGGCATAGGATTTTCTTTGATAAAGAGAAGCTGCATCCAGACTATATTCCTGAGAAACTACCTCATAGAGAAGACCAGATTAAGAGAATAGCTTCGGTTCTAGTACCTGCTCTAGAGGGTATTAGGCCTAACAATATATTGATCTATGGATTAACTGGAACAGGTAAAACAGCTGTAACACTATTCGTATTGAGAGGGCTCGAGTCTAGGGCTAAAGTACATAGTTCTAGATTTAGGTATGCTTATGTAAATACTCGCAAAACTGATACCACGTATCGTGTAATAGCAGAGATAGCTCGTAGCCTAGGTCTTAGAGTACCTTATACTGGACTAGCTATAGCAGAGGTTTATAGGAGATATATTGAGGCACTAGATAGCTGGAGAGGAATACATGTTATAGTGCTTGATGAAATAGACTATTATGTTAAGAGGCATGGAGACGACTTACTCTATAAACTAACGCGTATAAACGAGGAATTAAAGTATGCTAGAGTATCTCTCATAGGTATAACCAATGATATAAACTTCGTGGAAAACCTAGACCCTCGTGTAAGAAGTAGTCTTGGAGAAGAAGAAGTGGTTTTCCCACCATATAACGCTGAACAACTAGAGGATATTCTATGGGATCGTGCAAAACAAGCTTTCAACCCTGGAGTAATAAGTCTTGAAGTAATAAAGTATTGTGCAGCACTAGCTGCTAGAGAACATGGTGATGCACGTAGAGCATTGGATCTACTGAGAGTAGCTGGTGAAATAGCTGAGAGAGAAAATGCAGAGAAAGTAACTATAGCTCATGTAAAACAAGCTGCGCTAGAGATAGAGTATGGTAAAACACAACAAGTAATAGCAACACTTCCCTTCCACGCAAAACTAGTTCTTAAAGCAATAGCTATACTAGTTAGAGAAAAAGGATATGCTACAACAGGAGAAACCTATGAAATGTATAAGAAACTAGTTAGGAGATACCGCTACGACCCACTTACCCAGAGGAGAGTAAGTGAAATAATTAATGAACTAGATATGCTTGGTCTAGTAAACGCTATAGTAGTTAATAGAGGGAGATATGGTAAAACTAAAATGATACGTATAAGCGAGTCAATAATAACGTCTATAGAAGATGCTTTAAGGAGGAGTCTTGGTGAGTAGATATAGTTTTCCGAGACTATAGGTACGTAATAGCGTTAGACGATGGTTTTTTCCCACCATATTACAAGAGTAGGAGAGGATATACTGTTCTTGTTGCAGTAAAATACAGTATTCTAGATAAGACTGTTGATGGAGTCTCTATGGAGTACATACTAGTTGATGGACTAGATGGAACAGATAAAGCAATTGCTCTAATGGAGAACCTAGGCTATAGAGACTCTATAGCATTACTCGATGGAGTAACCTACGCTGGCTTTAACTTCATAGACCCCTATAGAATATATAGAGAAACTTCGACACCAGCAATAATATTCTATAGACACAAGTTATCTCTAGATAGAATAAAGAATGCATTATACAAGAACTTCAATGATGCTATAACGAGGTATCAAGTCATAGAGAAGTGTTTAGTGAATAAAGTATCTTTTTCAACACAATGGGGCATCTACGAGTATACAGCAGTAGGTATAGACGTGGTCTATGCACGAAAAATAATTACACAACTAGAACTATATTCTCCAGAACCAGAGCCCTTGAGAATAGCGGATATAATAGCCTCTAAAACAGCAAGACTCCTCTACGAAAACAATAAGCTATAGACCAAGAAATTCTTTACTAAAGGCCCAACTAGTACGCTATCCAATGAAGGAATGTTAGTAATCGTGTAGAAGCTAAAACATATTCCTATATAACCTCATAATGAACAATTATCGCAACATCTATACGTAATATTGTACGTGCTACACTTAGAGAATACAATGAATACCCAAGCTGTACTTCTATCATTGATAAATGAGGTTTTAGAATATATTCAATCCTTAAATTAAAGATAGTATAGAGATACTATAAGACTCATTATCTAAGATATACTAATCCAAGAGTCATAGTGACAGAGCTATTGTTAAATGTTAAGCTTGAGCCTTAAACTCATTACACATAGTCCATATCAAGTTCTTGGAGAACAAAGGAGAGCCTATATAGAAATTAGTGGTAATGAACAAAGACTGTAAAGAAATATGAAGACTTCTTAGAAAGTAATAGGCGTAGAGATAAGTATGATAACGTAGACTTAATGCATTACTCTAGTGTTGATATAAAGCATCTTTACTATTGGAGGAAGAGCTGTATATAAGATAAAGATTAGTGTTCTATAGTCTAGTATAGTTAAGTATTGAGTAGAAGCAAGAATATGAAGCGGGCCCGCCGGGATTTGAACCCGGGACCTACGGGTTAAAAGCCCGCCGCTCTACCAGGCTGAGCTACGGGCCCACGCGGGGATGTCCGCGTTTATTAATAGTTCTAGATTAGGTTATTAAAGCTTATTTACCAGTGTTTATGGTAAGACTTAAGAACTTGTATGTAAATAGCCTACTAGGTCTATACAAGTGCTTACTGTCTAGAGTAAAGTATAAGGGGATGCTAGCACATAGTTTAGGGTTGAATAGCTATGCCTAAGTCGTCTAAATCTAAAAAGAAAGCCCCTAATATTCTAGAGCATGAATGGGTTCCCGAACACGAAGTACTTAGTCCAGAGGAAGCTTTAAAGGTTTTAAAAGAACTAGGTGTTAAACCAATACAGTTGCCCTGGATACGCGCAAGCGACCCAGTAGCTAGAGCTATAGGGGCTAGACCAGGCGATATAATACGTATAAAAAGGAAGAGTCCTACAGCTGGTGAAATCATAGTATATAGGTATGTAGTCGTTGGCTAGATTTACCCCGGGGTGTATTTTAT
>WAML01000148.1 GCA_015522345.1 Desulfurococcales archaeon | reverse complement strand
GGCCAGACAATAGTATAAATAAACGGCCTGAGTTTTATCATGTACTGAGAAAAATATTTCTATTTCTTTGATATAATCTCATATAATTGGTTTAAGTAGTTTATTAAGAGCGGAGATTATGTCTACTAGAGTAAAGGGCTTGGTTATAGATACTTTTGTACTAGAGGATCCTCTTAAGAAAATGGAGCGTAGAGGTTATCGTTGGTTTGGCTACTTAACTGTCAAAATAAATGATTTGAAAGTTAATTTATTAATGACCGGCACTATAGCACAATGGTTTGACCGTGGCGATCGTGTTAGAGTTGTTCTACTTGATGAACCAAAGAATGTAGAAGGTACATGGGTTTTGGAACAGAATAGTTATGAATTATATCGCTTCTGGAATGGAGATATAGTTAAGGTCTGGCCTCCTTGGCGTAAAGAATTTACTTTAAAAAGAATGGATCCTCTAGGTAAGAAGTATGTATATGAGTATACGATTGTTGCTCGAGAAGCTATTAGTGAAGATGATTACATGGATATAGTTAGTCTAGAACAATATCACTATGCTAGTAAAGAAGAGCTTGTAGCTATTTGGAGATGCCCAGTTTGTGGAATGTATAGGGAAGCTAATGTACAGCCTACATGTCCTAAAGACAATGTTCCTATGAAGTTACAAGAGATCAGAGGTAGTCTACCTAGTAGTAGATTTCTAGTACTGGAACTTGTTAATAGAAAACCCTATGAGCCAAGGATAATAGCCTATGTAAGAGTAGATACTCCGATACCATTAATGAATCGTAGGTTACTTAGTGGAGAAATAGAGAAGATGATTAGAGAAAAAGTGTTTCCTAAAGACTGGTTTCATCCAACGTACTGGCCTACAGCTCTTGATGAGAAAAGAACTATTATAGCTAGATATAGGGAATTGGCTAGATTATATAAAAGCCGTAAACTAGCCAGGGCTATAGTCGGTGAAGAATACTCTAGTAGAGCTTTACGTGTAGCAAATACTGCTGCAGCTAGGATAGCACGTGTTGTCGTTCATCCTGATTATAGAGGAGACGGTATAGGTTATACAGCTGTAAAACTAGCTCTAGAATGGATTAAAGAACGTAGAGTACCTGAGATGAAGCGTGAGAAACACATTGTTGAAACTATAGCTATGATGGCTCGATATAATCCATTTTTTGAAAAAGCAGGATTTTATTACGTATGGGATACGGCTAGTGGAAGACCTGTTCTCATGTATCCTTTGAGTGATGAAGCTAAAGAGAAGCTTATGAACTTTTTAAATAATGACCCTATTGCTAAACACCATAAGGGAAGACTATATAGGAGTAGATACGGTGTTGTAGATAAACTGTCTTCTCCAATTAAAGTTATTGGGTTAACTAAGAAATTCACTAGCGAACTAGATGTATCTAGGCTTCCTCCATCCCTAAGGGATATATTAACGGCTTTTGGTGTAGAGAGGAGAATTATAGAAAAGTATGTGTTAAAGGATGTGTTCTTGGAGATAAATCCGGGTGAAGTTGTAGTAGTTGTAGGAGCCAGTGGCGCTGGAAAAACAACTTTACTAAGAATGATTATTGGTTCTGTTGATAAAGAGTTGAGAAGTAATATAAACTATAGACCAACATCAGGTAAGGTAGTTGCTCCTAGTAATGCAAGAATATCGTATCTATTGCCTGGTGAGAAAGAACCTGTTTTTGGGCAAGAAACTCTACTAGAACATATTACTGCTAAAACGGGGGATCCAGCACTAGCCGTTGAAATACTTAATATGGTTGGACTAAGCGATGCAGTATTCTATAGAGCACGCTTCAATGAATTATCAACTGGTCAAAAGGAAAGGGCTAAGCTTGCTAGTTTGCTTGCTGAAAAACCTAGCTTACTAATTATAGACGAGTTTACTGCTCATCTTGATACGTTAACTGCTCAAAGGGTTGCTAGAAAAATAGGTAGTTTAGCGAGAAAAGCAGGCATTACATTAATTGTTGCAACTAATAGGCCCGAGATAATAGAAGTACTTAATCCCGATAAGATAATATACGTAGGATATGGGACAGCATTTATTATTGGGTCATAGGTGGTGTTATGGAGGAATATATATCAATAGATCCTAGTGATTACCATGTTTTTCATCCACGCCCCGTATACTTGATTGTTGTAAAAAAGAATAAAGGATATAATGTAATGGCTGCATCATGGGTGTCTCCTGTAAGTGAAGAACCTCCATTAGCTGCTATAGCCTTGGAGAAAAGCAGTTACACTAGACAGTTGATTGATGTTGGTTCTGAAGTCACTATCAATATTGTTGGTGAAGAACACGCTGAAATAGTGTATAAAGCTGGTACACTTAGTGGTAGGAAAGTAGATAAATGGAAACTACTTAATCTAGAGCCTATTGCCTCTAGAAAGATTAGTGTACCGGGTATAAAGAATGCCTATGGATTTGTTGAAGGTATTGTAAAGAATATTGTTGAAGCAGGAGAATGCGATCTAGTTATAGTAGAAATACTGAATATTAATGTTAGAAAAGATCTTTATGAAAAGTATGGATGGGATTTAAGGAAAGCACGTATACTAATGCATGTTCGTGGCAGAGTATTTAGTACTCCTGGAAAACTATTATTTGTTAAAAAATAAAGTTTCTTTCATTAGACCAATATTTTTTTACAATATACTATATTATGAATTTAGATTTTATTAAGGTATTAAAGAAACTATGTATTGAG
>WAML01000147.1 GCA_015522345.1 Desulfurococcales archaeon | reverse complement strand
ATCTTGATGTTATAGTATGTACTTTTCTTTTTTCTTAGATACATCATCCTATTGATTAGATCAACTACTGTATCTAATGACCTAGAGTCTCTGCAAGGTATTAGAAGTATTCTCTTATAATCATTATTCATTGTTACCGCCTTTACTTTACTGGATTCACTATTATCTCTTAAAGTACTTTATTCGCTATTTCTGTAAATCCATAGATTCTTGGTAACAGTTTTTATTCTCTCCGAAAAAAGGTTTACGTGGTGGAGTAGTTGACTAAATTGATTGATGAATTGAAGAGTCTTCTTGAAGAACATGACTTGGAGACTCGTGTGAAAAATGACGAGTATATAGAAGCTCTTCATAATACATTACCTGTTTCTCTTATAATTAAACTGAAGAACAAAGATGCTGTTGTAGAGATAAATACGTCAGATGATTTAAGAGATGCTCTTGAAGAACTTATTGAATCGGGAGAAGATATACGGTCAATGGCTGATGATGTATTGTCTGAATTAAGGGATGTAGCTGTAGAAATTAGTCGTTTTCTAAAGGAGAAAAACTATGAAGTAAAGCTAATGTTGCGTGAAGGAGAAAATGATGTTAGAGATTTAGTAGATGAAGTCTATGAAGAACATAAAGAAGTTTTAGAAGAAGAATTTGGTTTTAGAGAAACAGAAGAGTGATTATGGTGAACGATTTGGAGAAGAAAATGGAGAGACTTTTTGGAACTGATGGAGTACGTGGGGTAATAAACAGAGATCTTATTCCTGAAAAAATACTCCGTCTCTCACAAGCTATTGGAACATTCTTTGGAGAAGGCTCTAGAATACTCGTAGGAAGAGATGCTAGAGCTGGAGGTGAAATGATAGAGAACTTAGTGGTAGCCGGCCTAATGAGTACTGGAGTAAAAGTGTATAGAGCAGGGCTCGTTCCTACGCCAGCACTACAGTACGTAATTAAGGATCAGGGATTTGATGGAGGAGTAATGATTACTGCAAGCCATAATCCTCCAGAATATAATGGAATTAAAGTAATTGATTCTGATGGTATAGAGATCTCTAGAGATAAGGAAGAAGTTATAGAAGAACTATACTATACGGGCAGATTCAATAGAGTTTCTTGGAGAGAACTTGTAGAAGAGTCCAAACTCTATCCATACGTTAATGAAATATATGTTAAAGCAGTAGTGAGCCACGTAGATAAAGAGTTGATTAGAAAACGTAGATTCAAAATAGTAGTTGATGGAGCAAATAGTGTGGGCTCGATAACTACTCCTTGGGTTGTAAGAGAGCTTGGAGCTAAAGTATATACTGTAAATGGTAATATAGATCCTTTATTTTCAGGGAGGAATCCCGAACCAACACCTGATACTCTCTATGAAACAGCGGAAGTTGTCAAGGAGATCAAGGCAGATTTTGGAGTAGCTCATGATGGTGATGCTGATAGAGCTATAGTAATTGATGAACTTGGGAGGATACAGTGGGGTGATAGAACAGCTACTGTACTAGCTAAATACATAGCTAGTAAGCACAAAGATTTGCCAAGGAGAGTTTTTACAGCAGTTTCATCAAGTATCATAGTTGAAGAGGTTTTGAAGAAAATGGGTGTAGAAGTAATTTGGTTACCTGTTGGTAGTATCGGTATATCGCGTGCTCTAGCTAGAGAAGGAGGTATATGCGGTTTTGAAGAAAATGGTGGATTCATGTATCCACTACACCATCCAGTAAGAGATGGAGCTATGACAACAGCTCTCTTACTACAATTACTTGCTGAAGAAAATACTACATTATCTCAGTTATATGATGAACTACCAAAATACTATGCAGTTAAAACAAAAATTCCTATGTCTAGAGATAAAGCTTTGAAAGCTGTTGAAGCTGTAAAAGAAGCATTTAAGAATTATAGACAAATAACTATTGATGGAGTAAAAGTTATCTCTAGTGATTACTGGTTTCTAGTAAGACCTAGTGGTACAGAACCTTTATTGAGAATAATGATTGAAGCTAAAACAAAAGATAAAGCTAACGAATTATTAAAAATACTAAAGCAAGTAATAGAGGAGGCTATAAAACAATGAGATACTGGGCCTTAGATGTTCTTGCTTGTATGTATTGTAAAAATTATCCTCTAAAACTATATGTGTTTAAGAAAGTCGAAGAAGATATAAAGATCGAGGATATAACTAAGCCCTACTGTAAAAGCTATTGTGGCTACTTAAAGGAGCCTATTAGACAGGGAAAAGAATATCCTTGCGAAGAATGTCTACGGATAGAAATTGTTGAAGGACTCCTTTATTGTCAAAAATGTAAGCACTGGTATCCGATAAAGAATGGGATAGTTATCATGATGCCTGATAATAAGAGGAATAAGAAGAGCGATATAGAGTTTCTAAAGAAGCATCAATCTGAAATTCCTGAAGAAATACTTAAAGAAGGAAAACCTTTTAACCTGTCTACATCAGAGTGAGGAAGTTGTAAATTTTATTATGGGTGTAAAACAATAGTAGTTTACCAGCAGAATTAGGTGTGTAATAT
>WAML01000146.1 GCA_015522345.1 Desulfurococcales archaeon | reverse complement strand
TAGTAAAAACTATTCGATTAAATAATGTAGAACAAATAGCTCTATCTAAACTAAAAAAGCTCGCCAAAATACTTAATATAAATATTGTTGAAGAACAAGAAAACTACCTAATATTAGAAAAAGAAGGTGTTAGAATAAAAATTGCTTCAAATGCGGTAATAGAATGTAGAGCTCCTACAGAAAAGAAAATGGAGAACGTACTTGATAAATTACTAAGGCTTATTTACTTAATAACGAAATGCGCTTATTGTGGCTTATGCAAAATAGTATGTTATCCAAATAACATACTACCCGATCTAAGAACCATATATGGATCACCTAGAAACTTCTTTAGATGCCTCAATATATGTCCTGTAACAGCTAATCTAAGCAAAGACCCTATTTACTTAATGAGTAAATACTGAAGAATTCAGCTCACGGCCGTGATTCTTCATAATATTATCTGTCGAAGCCGAGGTTCATCATTCATCCTGTATATTAGGATAATTATAGAAGTAGCTTATATTCCTTAAAATAGTGGAGGCCCCCTATCCAAGACCACGACATTTTAAATATATCTTTTATTTATCCTCACTTTCGAAGCTCCATCACTATTCCTTATTATAACATCGAGTTTAGATTTAGCTTCATCATACCATGGGTCTTTATAGCTTCTGGTACTTAAGTCCATATACTCTATTATACCATGTCCTTCTTCGATTACAGTATTTAATGCAGTATTCTCTGGAATACTTATTCTAAGAGATACACTACTTGAATCTCCATCGACTACTACAGAAGATCTCCCACTATATTTTCTATAGCTTATAACCGCGGTTATTGCAGAACTATCAGAGTTTATATGAATAGTTGATTCACTTAAGTCTTCTAAATTCAAGTGTATGCCGCTTGCATCGCTATCGATTGTTAATTGTTTTACATTGCTTAGTTTAGCATTGAATGCTGATGCATCAACTAATACACTGTACTCGTTTATGCTTGGTGGAACTTTTATTTCAGCACTACCACTAACAACTTCAATGCTACACTTGTCATCGGATATTTTAATGACTGGTTCAGATCCTTCAAAGAAATCGCCTACTATTAGTACCTGTCCTTCTTCTCCATCGTTTGAGACTTCAATTCTAGATGCATCAGCTTGAATAGATATTTTGTTAATTCTCTTATTTAGAGGCTCTATTATCTTTAAATGTTTTCTAGGTCCTTTATGAACCATCATTATTTTCGGTAGAGATGATAGTGATTTAGCCACACCTTCAACAACAGATCTTATTATACCACTTATGAAACCAAGTGGTTTTCCACCAATAAATAATACATCTTTACTCTTCAATTCAACAATATGACGTAGCTCTCTTGGTACGTGAACTGTGAGTACGTCTGCAATTCCTTCAAGTACTTCATCAAGTAATTCCTCAGGCATTTCCTCTATAGTTAAGTCTATCATATCAGTCAATAATATCTTCTTACCTTCTTTCTTCAATTGTTCAGCTAGCTTCCTTGTTAACACAAATGATATTCTATCACTAATTACGACAACTTCTTTAGTACGTTCTCTAGGAGCTAAAGCTTTCTCTTCTTCACTACGTAGTTCTTTTTCTCCACTTAACAACTTAAGTACTTCATATGCTCTCCAACCTTTCTCGGTTAATCTGTATTCGCCGCTCACAGGGTCTTTTTCAACTAATCCCTGCAACATCTTAATATGAAACGCAAAAGTACCACTATCATCTACACCAGTAATCTTCATTAGTTCTGAATAGCTTAGTTGCCTTCTCTCAGCTAGAGCTTTAATTACCTCTCTTCTAATGGGGTGTGCCAATGCCTTTAAGTATCTCTCGATATCATTACTTGATTTTGAACTAGAGTTTTTCATAGAGACGCACCTAGTATATAATTAGTCCATTCCACAAAGATATACTCTTGGAGGAATAAAATCAACTTCATTTGTAGAGTATCCTCTACAAATAGATTTCTATGTAAAACCATTTATTTAGCTCACTCCATGTTCTATATATGGTGGATGTATTGGGGGGATCCCTAGAATTAGAAAATGACACTATATACAAGATCCTCTCTTGCCTAGTTATTCTTGAAAGAAAAACTGCTCAATTCTTGAATATATTAGCAACAATATTTCCTGAACCCTACAATATATTATTCTCTTATATAGCTAATGAAAGTTCTAATCACGCATATGTATTAAAGAGTTTAATACCGTATGATAAATATTTTGAAGAAATAAGTCAATGCAAGATCATGGATGAGGGATGGAAGTATTCTTGGTCTATTTTAGACGAATGTATAAAGGAGTTAAGAAAGAACCCAGATAGTAATAAAGCTATAAAATGTTTAGAAAAACATGTTCCTACAGAAAATGAAATAGGTGAAGAAT
>WAML01000145.1 GCA_015522345.1 Desulfurococcales archaeon | reverse complement strand
GTATTACACCATACCAGAAAGCTTGTTGATTCTGTCCAAACAATAGCCAAGAAAGAGCTATTATGACTCCCCACATTATACAGAAATGGACTTCATACATATTATCTTCTGTTTGAAACCAATACATTAATTTATTTTTTCTATGAGGAATATAGGTTAACACAGCCATTACCATAGCCAGCGCGAAGGGAAGTATAGGAGTTTTAAAGAGATAAGGTACTAGAAGCGCTACTAAGCCTCCAGCAAAAACATGAATTATTTTCCTATTGTAATAAACTACTTTATTCACCTTCATGCCACGTTTTATGGCATAATTATAGAAAGCCCTAGTTATTGGATGAACAACGATAATAACCCAAACAAAGAGTATTATAGTCCATAAAATTTCCCATAGAGTAATCAAGAGTTTTCCACCCTTGATTAGAGCATGAATTAATTAGACTATGTATCTTTTTCACAGATTTATTATAAAAATTTACTTGATAAAAAGAATACAGTCATATAAATTACTGGATTACGCTGGTTTAGTAAAGCCCCATTTCTCTAATGCTCTCTTTAACTCCTTATGTGTTTCAGCATATTCTTGTAAAGGTATACCTTTCGATATAGCCTCAAGGGCTTGTCTAACAGCCATTGCACCAGCTCTAGGGCCGTCTGGGTGACCTATAACTCCTCCACCTACCTGTATTACAAGGTCTTTACCAAAGGCTTTTACTACATCAGGCAATATACCTGGATGCAATCCTCCAGAAGACACTGGAAAAGCTGGTTTTATATGATACATTTCTTGTTCTAAGTGGAAGTCGTCGTCGGGGTCTGGTACAAAATGTTTTTCTCTCAATACCTTAGCATACCTTATAACATCTACTGCTTTAGCTTCTAACTTGCCTACTCCCGGAGTACCAATGTGTATTTGGTCGACACCAATAATCCTGTAAAGTTTAGCTAATACAAACATAGATATTCCATGGTAGGGGTTTCTAGTGAATGCTGCATGCATTGCCCTATGTGCATGAATAGCTAGCCCATATTCTTCAGCAAGATCCCTTATGTATGTTAAAGCTGCCCATCCAGCTATAACGACATCCACCATAACGTAGGGATTGCCATAATCTGCTACAAGCTTTAATCTCTTCTCCATTTCACGTATATCCGAGGTGATGTTGGCAAACCATACTTTTCTTTCACCAGTTTCTTTCTCAACTTTATCTATAATCTTCATAATAGCCTTAGCTCTAGCCTCAAATTTACAGAAGCTCGGGCTTGTCAAGTTTTCATCATCTTTAATATAATCCATTCCCCCAACAAGTATTTCATAAGCTAGTTTCTCGACTTCCTCAGGAGTATAGCCTACTTTAGGCTTTGGCACAGTACCTACAATAGGTCTATCATATACCTTAAAGATCTCCCTGACACCGTCAATGCCTTTACTAGGTCCTTTAAAACTCTTCAAGAACTTATATGGTAAATAAATATCCTCTAGACGAAGTCCTTCGACACGCTTCATACCAAATATATTACCTGCAACAGAAGCTAGTAGTCCAGGCATATTCCCTTCTTCAAATAATTCCACAGGGTATGCTATTCTAACTATATATGATCCGTCACCGAGATCTTTAAAATAATAGGCTTTGCCCATGAGTTTATTTAATCTTGCTCTATCATACCACGTGTACAATGTAGTCCAAGTACCTACACTACTTTCAGCAGCTACACCGCCCGCTGCATCTTCTATAGTAAATCCTTTAGCTGGCTTTATCCTAAACGTTACAACGACTTCATTATCAAAGTCTGGCTCATAACCTTTCTTTATGAATAATGGGTAAGGCTCAAATTTTTCAGGCATAAAGAATACCCTCCGGACAACATCTTTTAATTATCACTTAACTTAAGTATCTAATAAATTTTAAAACTAAATAATAGCTGTTGCCCCCATTATTTTAAACTGAGGAGACATACTAGGTAACACAAAGCAGATATAGCGTGGTTATTTAACTTGACTAAAGTGTTAATAAATTATGAAAAATGTAGTTTATGCGAACTATGCATTAGATACTGTCCTACCCATGTATTCTATACACAAGATAATAAAGTAGCTGTGGATAGCAGTAAATGTATAGAATGTTACGGATGTGTACCTTTATGTCCAGAAGAAGCAATAACAATTATATCAGAAGACCCATGAAAACTAGTAATATGGCTGTAACTCTGTTCTGTCATAAGGGCATCTATACTTTACTCTTCTAGCATCAGCTACACAAAAGAATGCTCCACACTTAGGACATACATATACTTCACCTGTTTCTACAGCATTAAAGAGATCTAGTTTCTTATTACAGATACTACATTTTACGGTAGACCAACCCTTATGTCCTGGAGCATTAATGCCCTTCAGCAATCCTATAGTCATTTTATTGCACCTCTTCAGTAAATCTATCCATACATAAGCTTGTAGAGGAATTTATATCTTTATCTCTCAAATTATGTATTGGAATAAACAAACATATTTCAATAGAGGATAATATCTAAGGAGATACAGTATGGACGATACAGTTGTTCACGCAGTTGCTACAGCAGACATACATGCTCCAAAGTATCTACAATTATTTAAAGAAGCTTTAGAAAATCTTGATATTAGAGTAGATTTATTTCTTCTAGCAGGAGATATCGTAGAAAAGAACAATTACCATGCACTAAGAGAAGTAGTCTTTCTTATAGAAAATAAGTTTGGCAGTATCCCTATTATAGCATGCTTTGGTAATGAAGAATATAGAGGTTTTGAAGAAAAATATAGATCTCTCTACAAGGACATAATATGGGTTGACGACCACTATTATATTATAAAGGTAAAGGGACTAAAAATAGGAATAATAGGTTCGCGAGGAGCATTAGACAAACCTACTCCATGGCAAAGAAAGAATATACCGTGGATAACAAACTACTATAGAGAGCTTCCGAAAAAACTAGAGAACTTAGCCATGAATATTAGGGACAAAGTAGATGCACTAATACTACTTATACACTATGGTGTCACTTACAAAAATTTACTAGGAGAACCCAGAACTATATGGCCTTATCTAGCTAGTAAAAGAATGGAAGAAGTAATAATTAGGGGATATTTCGACATAGTAGTTCATGGACATGCACACAATGCTGTTATAGAGAAAACAGTAATAAATTCTACAACAGTATATAACGTTAGCCTCCCAGGCAGAAAGAAACTAATTAGATTAGAGATATCTAAAAAGGAGGTTAAAAAAGAGGGAATTCTAAAGTGGATAACATAGTTTGTTTATAAACAAATAACTAGGTAATTATTATTAGTCTTAAGACGCGCCTTCTAATGT
>WAML01000144.1 GCA_015522345.1 Desulfurococcales archaeon | reverse complement strand
CTATTGTATAATGGCTGCTCTATGACTTTGTAACCGTTTTCTTCAAATAATAGCTTAACAAGCTTATTCCTAGTTACAACTACATCAAAAGAAGGGACCAATGCTTCAACAAACTTAGGCCATACCTTGTTCATAAATATATCAGGTATGGGAATTATGTAGACTTTACTAATATCTATACCCAAATCTTGTAGCATAAGCTTTACAGCTACTACTCTTTCACCTCCAGTTAATGGATTCTGAAATGTATGACTTTCCTGAGCACTACCAATAGCTACTATTACTTCATTGCTAACATTATTTAGGATCCATTTTATTGTTTCACCATGACCTAGGTGTGGAGGCTGAAACCTTCCGGGAAACAGTGCTCTTACATACTTAGTTCTAGGCATACACTATCACCTATACTTAATGAGTACGTTTTTGCAGCACTCCCCTTATTAATGCCTAGTTCTATGAAATTAAAACTGTTAACATAAACTACGGGTTCACCTGGCTTCACATCACCAAAAGATTTACCTATTTTAGCGACTAACTTCATTTTACCATCTAATCCATTCATTATTATTTTTGCCCTTCTATAATACCTACTAAGGTCATACTCTTTGAACTTTATATTAAATACCACGTTACCGAATTTATCGATATACAATACTTTACCACATACCTTATTACCCGTCAATTCTTTTACTTCAAGCTCAAACTTTACTATGTCATCCACACTTATTCTTTTACCAAACACATTAGAGTCTACACCTAGAGATAGGTAAGCTGCTATGGGCGCGAAAATATCCCTTCCATGGAAGGTATTGGATGTAGGTTTTATAAAGAATTTATCGTTTGTTACTTCAATTATGTTTCTAATGCCATCCTCTAATGCAGACTGATACAAGACGCCGTTGTCCGGGCCTACAAATACATAATTATTAGTTTCTATTCTAAGTACTCTACGTTTAGTACCAACACCTGGATCAATAACTACCAAAAATATTGTTCCTCTGGGAAAATATTTGTATGATACATAGAGTATGTATGATGCTTCTTGAATAGAGAAGCTAGTAATATCATGAGTTATATCGACAATATTAACCTCGCTATTTATGCCATATATCACAGCCTTCATTAATCCTACATATGGATCCTTATACCCAAAATCTGTTAATAACGCTATTGTTTTACGCAATCTATTACTCAAGTACATGACACCATACTCCTTGCCAAAGCTATGGTAATATTTTAAGTGCATATTAGTTTAATTTTAAACGAGACTTATAACTATCCATAAACTCTACTAAGACATATGCAGATGGATAAAAGATTCAAGCATCTTGATGAGAGAATATTTGGAATATCACCTACATTAAAGGCTAAGGAATTAGCTGAAAGATACGGCTATCTTCCTTACATGATTCAGAGATACTATGAAATGCTAGGTGACTGGCAAGAAGTAGTATTATTATTAGAGGGTAATGAGGAACGAATACTGCCTAGTATAAGATGTAATACACTAAAAATAAGATGTAAGACTCTAGAAGAAAGGTTATCTTCAAAAAACATTAAAATTCGAAAGATACCATGGGCTCCACATGGATACTGGGTTGAGCATAGCGATATTAGTATTGGAGCACTACATGAATATTTACACGGATATTATTATATTCAAGGTCCAGCATCAATGATACCTGCATATATACTAGGCCCCACAGAAAAAGAATTAGTAATTGACCTAGCAGCTGCACCAGGAGGAAAAACAACTCAGCTTGCACAATTAATGTCCAATAACGGAACAATAATTGCAGTTGAAAGAAACCGTAAGAGAGTTAAATCACTAATATCAAATGTAAGAAGAATGGGTGTAACAAACACTATAATCTTAAACACTGATGCTAGAAAACTAAGACTATACTTAAAAGAAGTGTTTGATAAAACTTTACTTGATGCGCCATGCACAGGCGAAGGACTTATACCGCTAATTCCCGAACGTAAACGTAGTAGAACTATGAACGATTTGAAAATCCTTCATAGACTTCAAGTAGAATTACTTTTAACAGCCATAGAGCTTACAAGAGACAATGGCTTAATAGTATACACTACTTGTAGTATTGCGCCCGAAGAAAACGAGTACGTTTTATATAAAGTATTAAATACGGTAGATAACATTGAGCTTTTACCAATAAGTATAGATATTGGAGTACCTGGATTAGATGAGTACTTAGGTATAAACATGGGCAGCGAAATGAAGTTGACTAGGAGGCTATATACCTACTTAACTGGAACCGAAGGCTTCTTCATAGCATTATTGAGGAAAAGGTAATGCGCATCGCCAAAATAAATAAATGTACAAAATTAATAGATGAGTTCGTACAAAGAAATTGGAATACGAAAATCCCCCACATTCTTAAAGAAAATAAGTGCATGTACATAGAGCACGGAAATAAGGTGGAAATATATTTAGTTCAAGTAAATCAATTACGCCTACTAAAAACAACAAAAACAGAGGAATTGCTAAGGCATACAGTATTCGCAGGAATATTCTTAGGAACTTACTGGAAGGAGAACAAGGAATTCATCGAACCTTCACTTGAGTTAGGATATCTTGCATTGCTAAATAATGCCAAGCAAAACGTAGTATATGTAAATACTATCGGTGAAAAACTATTTTTATATGGCAGAGACCTCTTTGTTCAATCTATAAATAGTATTATCCCCCCAATTAGATATAAGAGCTATGTAATAATCCTTAATAGTAATGGAGAATACTTAGGATTAGGCATAGCCTTGACTAGCATACACTCAGTATATTATCTAGAAAAACTAAAAATTGATAATCCGCGTTTTATTTTGATAAAAAATTATATAGACCTCGGATGGTATTTACGTCATGGCGGATAAAATATCAATAGTTATAGTACTATTAAAAGGTGAAAAGAATGGAGGATACCAATAACAAAGTTGGGGAGCAACAAAAGCCAGAAAACAGGTCTGGAAAACGATTTTTACTAGTAGAATACACGGTAACTGTAAAGGATACAGGAAAAGTAATAGACACAACTAATGCTGATGAAGCTAAAAAGGCAGGAATATATTCTGAGGACAAAGTATACAAACCAGTATTAGTCATACCAGGCGAAGGAGTATATGTACGTGGCTTTGAAGAGGCACTTGCAAACGCAAAGGAGGGAGAAGAAAAAGAAATAGAAATACCACCATCAAAAGCATATGGTGAACGAGATCCTAATAAAGTAAAAATAATTCCCCTAAGAGAGTTCAGAAGAAGAGGAATACAAGTAAGGCCTGGGGAAATAGTTGAAATCAACGGTATGCCTGCTGTCGTAAGGAACATAACTGGAGGAAGAGTAGTTGTTGATTTCAATCATCCCTTAGCAGGCAAGACATTAATCTATAAATACAAGGTAGTAAAAGAATTAACAAGCAATGAGGATAAGGTCAAGTACCTTATTCTACGAAGATTAAGGATGCTGGAACCCAGTGAAGTTAAAATTAATTTAAATAATGGAAAAGTAG
>WAML01000143.1 GCA_015522345.1 Desulfurococcales archaeon | reverse complement strand
GCTATATTTAGTATACTAATGTAGTATTATGCATGATAACTAAATGATGGTCTCTGGCTTACCAGTAGTGGTAGAGTCTGTATTATTCTTGGATACCCCTTGGTCTCTTCTTCTAATCTATTAATTAGATCATCTAGCGTCATTACTACTTGGTCATTTGTTCTTCTTATACGTACATTTAGAGTCTTTGACTCTACTTCTCTCTTACCAATAACAACAATATACGGTATCCATTCCTTTGCAGCTTCTCTTATCTTCTTACCCAAGCTCTCCTCTCTATCATCAACATCCACGCGGAATCCTTTATTAATAAGAGCATTTGCAATCTCTAGTGTATAATCTATTTGCTCTTTAGATAAAGGTATTAGTCTAACCTGTATTGGAGAGAGCCAAGTTGGTATATATGGTGTCTTCCCCTGAAGCTCCATATGGGCTGCAGTATCTAATACCATGTACAAGTATCTTTCAACACTACCTATTATAGCAGTATGTATTATTATAGGATGTTTTTTCTCATCATATTCATCCACGTAAGTTATACCGAACCTTTCCCCGTTACCTACATCGATCTGGAAAGTAGCTATTTCTCTAGGTCTCTTAAGATTATCAATTATATGGTACTCAACATTTAGTACCCAATAATATATGCCTGCAGGAATTATTGCTGCTAAAACAGGTTTGCCTTCTCTTTTAACAAACTCTAGTATTTCGTCAAAGTATTTTTCGTAGAAGTCTCTAGTTATATTATATAATGCTATATATTCTCTCCCTACTTTACGTGCTTCTTCAAATATTTTCTCCTGAACTCTCTTAGAAACGCTAATAGCTTCCTTTAAATCTCTAGTAAGTATGTGTAAGTCTGGCATATAGAATTTCCTCATACGGAAACAGATATTCAGTTCCCCTCTCTTCTCCAATCTATAGCTATCAGCTAGTTCAAACATCCCCATAGGGAGATTCTTATAGCTTATAACCCAGTCTTTAAGCATAGCAAATTGTTGATGACATGCAGCGTATCTTAGTACATATCTCCTCCCATCAGACTCTATTTCATACAATCTATCTCCAAATAATTTTGCATGTTCATAAACAGGTTTCTTCGATAAATCAAACATATTAGTCCCAAGAATCTTAAATACTGGAATACCAAGGCTTCTCGCAACAATCCAGGAATACTGGCCTATAGCCTCTATCATTAATGCTGCATGAGGACCATACCTCATATGACCGTGGTCGCTGTAGGGCTCCCATTCAAAACCAAATTTTCTACAATAATCATTAACTTTATTGACGCCTCCGGGGAGTTCTCTGCCAAATACCTCTTTTTCAACGAGAATCTTCAGTTCTTCATAGCCTGTGTAATCGAATTCCCTAGGATCATATACTTTCCCATCTGGAGTTATAATTACGTATTCTTTCTCTATTTCACGCCTAATTATTTCTCCAGCTCTAGTCTTCTCTATACTCTTTGATAATTCACTAAGTGGGTGGCCATAGCATTCTATTTGGAAAGCCTTATACCATCCAAAAGGAGCTCTTAAAACAGTTTCTCCATAAATATCCTTGAGGAGACTATGTAGTTTCTCTAGTATATCTAGTGCTTTCTGAGGCGACGCTAGTTTATTTGATAAGTGAGAGTATGGGTATAGTATTATGTATGAAGGCTTTATTTTTTCCACAACACTTTTTATCTCATTAACAGCTTGTTCAGCAATAGATTCATCGTCTTCTTTTTCAACAGTAGTGAATACTACTAGTGCATTCTCATAGCTACCGCTCTCTCTTATATCCTTACTCAATGGCTCAGGCTCTTCAATAGCTTTTTCCGTTACTTTATAGGAGAACTTACGTGCATGTATTAGTAGGAGCTTCATATCCTCACTCCTCGAACAATAATATTCAAGTTACTTGAGATTTTTATGTTATTTCCTTACTGTACTGGACTATAGTGTTGTTCACTCGTAGTTTTTCTAGGTTGTGGAAGCTGTATTGGAGGTAGTGGAGGAGGTACTCCAAGAGAACGGCTTAGCACAATTACTTCTGCCATAACATTATTGAAGATGGCTTGTATAACTGGTTTAGGCATTTGCTTTTTCTCTAAAATAGCTTCTTTCGTCCTTGAATATTCTTTTTTATCTCTTACAACAACCATGGCTTTTCCACGAATATTATACTGTACTACTGGGGGAATGGAGTTTATAGTGAAAGTAAATGGTATTATTATGGTTCTATCATCTTTTGTATATGGTTGTGATGAAGGTACTGAGAGATTTACTTGAAACTGTACTTGTGGAGGAAGTACTTCACTTAGTCTTTCAGCACTTATACTTGTAAACTGTATAGATATAGTTAACATTAGCTACTGCCTCTAAACCCGCTTATCTCTAACTATCCCGTATATGTATTAATTAATATTGGGGTACTAGCCGTATATAGGTTAATAAGACCCTTTTAAAAACCTAGTATATTGGATGGGAAGAAAAATGCCACGCAGTGAAAAACCTAGATCAATAGCCGATCTACCTGGTGTATCTTCATCTATAGCTAATAAATTAATTGAAGCAGGATTTCCAACTATAGAAGCAATAGCTGTTTCTAGACCTGAAGAAATAAGTCAAGCAGCTGGAATACCATTAACAACTGCTCAAAGAATTGTGAAAGCAGCTAGAGAAGCACTTGACATAAGGTTTAAGACAGCTAAAGAAGTTAAAATGGAGAGGTTGAGCATTAGAAAAATTACTACTGGAAGTAAGAATCTCGACGACCTCTTGGGAGGCGGTATAGAGACAAAGACTATAACAGAGTTCTTTGGAGAATTTGGTACCGGTAAAACACAGTTATGTCATCAGCTCAGCGTTAATGTACAGTTACCTCTAGAACGCGGTGGATTAAATGGTAAAGCAGCATACATAGATACTGAAGGCACTTTTAGATGGGAACGTATAGAAGCTATGGCTAGAGCACTAGGCCTAGACCCTGATGAAGTTATGGAGAATATATTGTATCAGAGAGTATACAATAGCGATCACCAGATGGCTGTCGTTGACGAACTATTCGTTCTAGTGCCCAAAGAGAACATTAAATTAGTTGTAGTAGACTCGGTTACAGGATTGTTTAGAGCCGAGTACCCTGGTAGAGAAAATTTAGCTGTTAGACAACAGAAACTGAATAGGCATTTGCATCAACTAGTTAAGCTAGCAGAAGCATATAATGTTGCTGTAGTAGTAACTAACCAAGTTATGGCAAGACCCGATGTCTTCTACGGAGATCCTACACAAGCTGTTGGAGGCCACATACTCTATCACACACCAGGTGTTAGAATACAATTACGTAAGAGTAAAGGTAATAAGAGGATAGCTAGAGTAGTCGATGCACCTCATCTGCCTGAAGGAGAAGCTGTCTTTGTAATAACGGATGAAGGTATTAGAGATCCTGAAGAATAGCTTAACTAAGTAAAAGCTTTTACCAATAATACTATTGGTGTTTCACCGACGATCAAGAATAAAATGAATCCTAGTAGAATAGGAAGTATATAGGGAATTCCATAAGTTATTATTATGTAATCACTATCCTTCAAGAGGCCTTTTTCCACCAACGATTTTATATTCTCCTGATGCGCTTTATAGTCTTCATATATGTCAAAAGTTGTCCTAATACTCCTTGTTAAACGTCCTTCTTCTTCCTTAATTATCTCTAAAGGATATACATGCTTCATACTCAGGTAATCCCTTATCTTCACTGGTTTTGAAGTAATCAATAATAGAATTTTCTTAGTAAACGGTACGTTATACCTAGTGTAGAGTTCTTTATGCCTTAAATTAGCCATTACTAGAAAAGGTATTAGTATAGCAACTAATATGTTAGAGTAGATCATTATCGGTATTATTGGAGGCATATGAATTCTTGTAAGAGTTCTAACTAAAACTAGATTATATATATCTGGAGTAGGATACAGTATAGCTAGTTCAAAACCAATAAATACATCAGCTTCTCCAAGAAAACCCATTATATACAGTATATAGAGGAGAGCAAAACCTACCAAAAGAGAAATGATAGAGTATATAATCAAAAGATTTACCGGATATAATGTAGTGTATATGTAATATGATACACTAGCTAACAGAACCGTTATTCCTAAAGAAATCCATACATATAC
>WAML01000142.1 GCA_015522345.1 Desulfurococcales archaeon | reverse complement strand
TTAGAGAAAGGATTGTATAACTATAATTTAAACTAAGGTTTAGTGAATCAGAAAAGCATTTATGAATATGTAGTTTATGATAGATATGATAGATAAACGTATACAGTTAAACGGTAATCTCTATATAACGTCTCTAGGGAATCAGGGGAGGAGTTGCAAAGTGTTAAAGATATATGCATATTTAATGGTCATTCTACTATTTCCGGCTTTATTGTCTTCTACAATAGTACATGCTGAATCCTTTCACTATAGCTATACTAGGTCTATTGAACTCTATGCTCCAGCTGTTACTGGTGAATCAGAAGAAGGAGTATTATCGAAGGTAAAGCTGTATATTGGATACCCTGGTAGTGGACGTGTATTCTTTTCAGCATATCCATTAACTGAGCTAGATACCCAAGCTGCTGCTAGAGTAGCTGCTTTAGTAGCTGCTAGTTTAGCTGGAGTAAACTACTATGACTACGACTACTATGTTGTAATGGAGAGTGAGAGTATGGTTGTAGGAGGACCTAGTGCTAGTGCATTAATGGCTGTAGGCTTTCTAGCACTTATCCTCAATAAAACAGTATATACAAATGTATCTATGACTGGAATGGTTAATCCTGATGGAACAATAGGTCCTGTAGGTGGTTTAAAGGGGAAGCTAGAGGCTGTAGCAAAAGCTGGTTTCAAAGTATTTCTAATACCTATAGGAGAAAGAATTGTATTAGTACCTAATGTAACTATAAAGAAGTATCCTTGGGGAGTTTACAAAAGCGTCTCATACGTAAAAATCGATTTAGTTAAATACGGTAAAGAACTTGGTGTAGAAGTAGTTGAAGTAGCTAGTATTAGAGAGGCATTTGAGTATTTTACTGGGTATAAACTAGAGTATGGGGGTATATTTAATCCTAGACTCCCCAGTAAGTTCATTGAAAATCTTGTTGTTGAAGCTCAAAACTTTATATCTAATGCATCTAGTTATGTAGAAAAAACTAGAGAACTCTTAGATAAAGTACCGAATAGATATAAAAACTATATTAGAGAAGGCATTGACGATGTTGAAGAGAGAATTAGCAAAGCCAAGGAGTATCTTAGTGAAGAAAAGACTTTGCTTAGCGTAAACACAGGGTTTACAGCTGCTTATGAATCACAGTATATTTACTGGATTACACTATACACAGTTGATCAACTAAATATAGATAATATAGTTAATATGGTGAATAAGACAATTAATATAGTCTACAATAAATTAGCTGAAACGCTCAATAAATATTCTAAATCTATTAGATTAAGTGATTTCGAAGTACTTGTTGGAGCCTATACTAGGTTTGTTGAAGCAGGTACTATGTACTCTAAAGCGTTATCGTATTTAGAGAAAGGATACTATGCCGATGCCCTCCGATCTCTAGCATATACTTACTGGAGAGCCTATAGTGTTCTCTCTTGGATGAAGATGTTAGATATTGTAGAATCCCCCAGTATATCCATGGAGAGAATAAAGAATGTAGTTTATACACTATATAGTATAGCCGATAGTATTACATCTTATGCATATACTCTAGCCAGAGACTTAGGTACAACACCGAATTATTTAAATAAAGCATTTGAGTACCTTAATAAGGCAAAGGAGTTTATTTATGAAGAGAACTATGTGGGTGCTGTAGGAGAAACTCTATACGCTACACTATATGCAACTCTAAGTATACATGAGCTATTCATTTCTAATAAAACAATTATACCGAGTCTTATAGAGAGAATAGAAGTTGAAGCTAAATATAATATGCTTCAACTCTCTAACAACTATAGTGTAGCAATTCTACCTATTTACTACTACCTTTATGCAAAAGAACTTATCGAAGACAATATGTTTAATGAAGCACTACCACCATTACTACTTTCTATACTACATAGTAAGAAAGACATACTATTACTCGGCGGTTCTTCGACCCCCTTAGAAACTACGAGCAATAAAAATACTGTACACCCAACTAATACTTCAACTCCATCACCTACTACACCAAATACTATAGTCCCTACTACAATGCAGGGTTTCTTGGGTATTGGATTAAGAGAATTTCTATGGTTTATAGCAGGATTAGTGCTGGGGTCTATAATTGTCTTAGTAATATGGCTTTATACAATAAGTAGGAAGTCTTCAATAAATCAAACTAGTGTAGGTGGTGTATAACTCTGTGACCTACAGTATTATAGCGTATGATCCTGAGAAAGATGCTATGGGTATAGGAGTTGTTTCTGGAAGCATAGCTGTTGGTTCTAGAGTGCCTTGGCTACGGTATAGTGTAGGAGGAGTTGCTACACAAGCCTATACAAATCCTTCTCTAGGGCCTATAATACTCGGTTTTCTAGAAAAAGGTTATTCTGCTAAGAAAGCTCTTGATGAAGCTATTAGTAGAGATCCTGGTTCTCGTATGAGACAAGTAGCCGTTATGAAATGGGGTGGTATTGAAAAAGCATTCTATAATGGAGCCGATATACCGTATGAATATAGTGGATACGTGGATGACTATTGTGTATCTATAGCTAATCTAGTAGTGTCTAGAGAAATACCGAAGATACTGTGTAGAACATTTAATCAACTGCGTCACGCTGGTTTAGGAGAAGCATTATTAGAAGCTCTTAGAGAAGCCCATTTAGCTGGAGGCGATAAAAGAGGAGATCTTAGTGGAGCACTAGTAATTGTAGGTAAAACTGGGTATGGAATATACTATGATAAGATCATAGATATTAGAGTAGATTATTCAAGAAATCCCATTGAATCTCTAATTAACATATATAGATTGATGCGGGTTAGACTATAGTATAAGCCTATTATGGTAAAGGCTTTCTCCTTGATTTTTC
>WAML01000141.1 GCA_015522345.1 Desulfurococcales archaeon | reverse complement strand
GTTATTCACCATCCTATCTAGGTCTAGGAGAAACTGTTTCAAATACCTTAGTGGAATTCTTGCTCCAGCAGCGAAAGCATGGCCACCTCCAGAGCCTTTGTATCTAGGTGCTAGTGTACGAAGTATTTTATTTAAATCCACATTTTTTGCCATAGGATCGTATTTGTTTAATCTAATACTCATTGTATATAAATTCTTGTGTCTTGACATAGCTATTCCAACAAGTTTTCTAGAATAAGTCCGTGCATATAGGGCTGCTTTGCCTAGACTGCCAGGTGGGTCAAGTACGTATGCTGTAAACGATAAAGTATTAATGTGTTTCTCAACCCATTTCCTAAGTTCTTCTTCATTAACTGCTTCAATAAGTGATCTCACTAATAATTCGCTAAGACTACTTGGAAGCCTATTTTCACTCAAGTGTTTTAAAACATGTCTTTTAAAATCATAGAGTCTACGGCTAGCCTCCATGCCCTGGGATAATACTCCTGCTTCAAAATAAATAGTTCTCTTATCCCATAGGGTAAGTGTTTTCTTTACCCAAGTAGTTTCATCGAGATAATCGGCTATTGCACCATACAAAGCTACTCTAGTATATTCATAGCCTAGTTCTCTTTCAAAGAATTTATATGTAAGCTCTGAAGCAGAACAGCTTATGTCATGAACAACTGTGCCGGGTATTTCATTTATCCCTATGGATAGAGGTTCTGGATGATGATCAATGTATATGAGCTCGCCTTTTCTATTAAATTCTCTAAACAACTTAACTAGATCAAATATATGTTGTTCATTCAAAGCTATATCAGCAATAAATACTCTATCTCCATATCTAGCGAACTCTAGTAGATCAGTATATAAGCCTGCAGGATGAGAAAAGACTATCTTTACTTCTTCACTACGTATTAAAGCATAGTATTTATAGGCTAAAGCTCCAGAAACTACTCCATCACTATCTCCATGGATGAACAAGATTGTTCTCATACAAAACACTCTTGGGAATTACTTCACCACAGTATTATGTGTATTCGGCTAATATCTAAGTGTTTTTATAAAAAACATTATACTTTCTCTCTTGTTATAATGTATACTCCTGCATAAACAAATGGTGTATCGAGTAGTGCTATTACTACTTTGAATAACCACATACTTATTATCATATTTATTATGACTGTGTAGTCGAATAATCCTAGGAATGCTATTGTAGTAAATGTTGTTGAATCTATGAATTGACTCACTATAGTTGATGCATTATTTCTAAGCCATAGATATCTACCCTTAGTTACTTCTCTCCATTTCCAGAAAGCCCATACGTCATGGTGTTGGCTAATAATGTACGCTACTATACTAGCTAATACAATTCTTAGTTGTGGATAGAATACTCTAGCATACATTTCCTCCATAGACTCTTCTATAGCTGGTAGTACTCCCTCTAACCCTATTAGTAGCAATGATATGATTTCTGCGGCTAAACCAGCCCATACTATGTATACTGCTCGTTTTTTACCATATACTTCATCAACTATGTCTGTTATTGGAAAAGTTATCGAATAAGCTATTGTACCAGCGGGTACTATAAGTCCTAAGAAATTAGTAAGCTTTATTCCAGCAGCTACATTAGCAAATATAATTGATGCTGAGAATACTCCGGAGAATATAATTAGTATTAGAATATCTCTTTCACTAATACCTTTGAACACTACTTTACCACCTCGTCATTGTTTTCCAATGCATTATCTTTACTTAAATTATTGAATTCTGGTTTTTCTCTATTACTTAATCCATTGTATTGGAATTATTTTGGAATTATTCATGTTATGTTATTAGAGAATATTTATTATACTAGATTTAGAGCTAGTATAGCATGTTATGTGTTTGTCCAAGGTATTGGTATGAGGGGTTGGAGATGTATGTAGTTGTATCGAGTAATAGTAGTTTTTCTGTAAAGAAGGCTTTTTGTAATATGGTTTGTAGTGATCGAGGTAATGACATGGTTTATGTATATAGGGTTCTTGTTGAATCTCCAGTGCCTCTTACTTTAGAGGAGCTTTCTAGTTTAACAAATCTGCCTAGAACTAGATTGTGGCGTATATTGGGTGATTTATTGAAGCTTGGTTTAGTCAAGTATTTTCTAGTTGAAGGTAGGAGATACTGGGTTTCTTCTGGATTGTATAATGGGCTACTATATTATATACCATTGGGTAGTCAATATAGTGTTGATAGAGAGTATTTAATTAGAGTACTTACTGAATTGTTGATGGATTATAGTGGAAGACCTTGGGTTTCGAGTATTAAGTATAATTGGGTTATCTACTCTAATGGTTTAATGGATTATAGTGAAGAACGCTCTATTATACGTTTATCGAGTGAGCCTGTTTCTATAGCTTATACTACATACTATTATTCTCTAGATGACTATAGTGTTAGAGTATTTATTAATGATGAAGAAGTTAGTGTAGAGATTACTCGTATACCGATATCTAGGGATCCCCCGTTAACAATGGTTTTAGCTAGAATACCTCTTGAGCTAGAGTATAGAGTATCATCTAAAACACCTATTCCAGGAATAATTAGAGTACGCATTATGGATAGAAAGAGAGCTATAGTTGTTAAAGAAAGTGATAAATTAATACTATGCTTCAACTATACACCAATAGCTACAGGAGCTTATGAAGCTCATATAAAATACAGGCTACAAGAGAGTATAAAGATACTAGAGGCTGAGAGAATAGAAGACAAGAAAAAACTTTCAATAAAAGAAAACATTATTGAAGACTACATTAGAGTAAGTAGAGAAAGACTACACAAAATAACACACAAAATAACAATTTATACAAAAACCCACAATCAAAGAAACTGGATACCACTAAAAACAAAAACCATATGCCCACAACTACCAACAGATATAATCCAATACTAACAAGAAAACTAATTAGAACAAACAAGGGCCCGTAGCCTAGCCTGGATAGGGCGCCGGCCTTCGGAGCCGGAGGTCCCGGGTTCAAATCCCGGCGGGCCCGCTACCTATAAACCCCCTATATAAGTCTTTCCCTTCTTCCAAGGCAAGACTGTGGCTTCTAGTTCAGACAAGGACCAGGATGGTTCTAGCTTCATCGCTGATAATCTCAGCAGATAATCTTGACGGACTAGGGCACAACTTTTAGCCAGGGAACCCTCTTAAAGTCTTCATCGAAGGTTATGATAGCGTCTATGTCATTGCGTTTACATGTCAGGGCTATGATTGCATCGCTTGGCAAGAGTTTTAGTTGGCTAGCGGTCTCTATCATGTCTTGGTATTCCACGTTTTCTACTAGGACTTCTACCTCAAGGTCTTCCAGCAAATTCCTTATACCATTGACTATGAATTTCGGGTATCCCTTGTCCACTATTAGTTTTCTTAGGCTGTATGGTCCTTTGAGCTCTTCCGTGGCCTGGTAATATTTCCTTGTGGATATGTAGAGTAGTTCGTTTATCACTGTTAGACTAGTATAGAACTTGTTTTCTTCGTAATCCTCTAGCAGCTTCCGGGCT
>WAML01000140.1 GCA_015522345.1 Desulfurococcales archaeon | reverse complement strand
TCTTTATATTTTAGTCCAAGCATATTAAGGAAATCCTCTGCTTCCTTAGGGTTCATGCCAACTATTTTAATTAAATAATCTAGTAGTTTATCTCTACTCCATCCTTCTTCAAAATGTCTTGCTACAAGTCTAGCTAATTCCTCCGTCATAGTCTTATATAGTTCTTCTTCAATACCAACTTCTTTAACTACCATAACTAGCGAACCTAGTAGGAATGCGAGAGCGTCATTGAATTCCCTTTTACCAATACTGTAAATACTTAGGTCTACCGCTATACCAATATAATCTTCATCTCCATAGAGCATGTATTTTGCTAAGGGCATATTATTTAGTCTAAGGAGTCTACGATATAGTTTAACTCTTATAGTATTGTCATAATTTACTGTCCCTATATTAGTTAGTATTATTAACCTAATACTATGGGCTTCATCACTACACAATATATCTATTCCCACTGGGAACCTAGGGTGTATAGCTCTTATCGTATTCTTCTCTACTCCTTCTACTTCCCAAGGGAAATCTACTAAATTATCTGCCTCAGGAGTACCTTGTCTAAGCCATTCAGCTAATTTGTCTAAAACTTCTCTACAACTTGGTTCATTCATATTGTTTCTACACCTATTATTTAATTATGACAACAAATATGTATATGTTATGGTGTATTGATCACTTTTTGACTATATTGTTGCATACTTCATCTATTAGTTTCTCAAGAGCCTCTAGAGGTTCATAGCCTTCTTCAAAAACTAGTTCATACATTCTCTTATAATGATACTTTACTTCTTCATAGTACTTGGATAGCTCGTTCCATGGAGGCTCTATAGAGTCTCCTTTACCTACTCCAGGACAATATGTGTCTACATAGACAATATCTTTCTTACTTGGACTAGCTGGTAAGAATGGATAGAGTCTACACCTCATAGGCCTAGCTGGGTATATACTGCATGTTGGTAAGCCATTCTTGTACGCTAGGAAAGCACATTTATCTCCGCCAACGCTTCTTAACGCTGGTACAGCTATCATATCAGCTATTATAGCTATGATGTACTTTCCCTTTAACTCCCTCCAGTCAACACCCATGTAATTAGCTATTCTACATACATCAAATGCAGTCAAAGCTACATTGGGCCCTGAACTACAGCATCTACCACTCCTAATGCATCTATACTTGATCTTTTCTCCTCTCTTCAACACTATATACTTCATAATTCCTACACCCTCACTAACTAATCTGGTTTAGGAGGAGTAACACCTACTTGTCCTTGGTACTTTCCTTTATAAGGCCTCCATACAGGACTACTTGTTCTAGCGAATATTACGTGGAGAAACCTTTGTCCAGGATAGACTTTAACAGGTAAACTACTACCGATGATCTCTATAGTGATCTGTCCCTTGAATCCAGCATCTATTATAGTAGGAGGCAAATAGAGGCCTAGTCTTGCAAAAGTACTCCTTAGATTAACAAAACCTACTATGTCATGAGGTAGTTCTACCCATTCTTCAGTTGTAGCTAATACGTGTTCAAGAGGATTTATTGTAAATCCTTCTTCACCTACTTCTACACATTCAAGAAACTCATTGGGATTAGGGGAGTTTGAATCTACTATTATTTCTCTATTCTTCTTGAATCTACAAAAATGTCTACCAAATCTTAGGTCAACTCCATTCTCTCTTATAGTGTCGTTGTAAAGAGGTTTAATGACGAGTAACCCCTTGTTAATATATACCTTGATATCCCAATCACTTAATATCATTACGTGATATCCTCCCAAGGATCCTTTGATGCATAGAGTAAACACTTTCTTATACCAGTTCTAGGGACTAGTTCAGGGCATCTAGTAATAGTGAATTCGCATTCTCCATTTAAATAGTGTTGTAGAGTACATGGGGTGCCTCTCACATTATTTTCCAGGAATACGCATCGAGGACCAGTTAACGAGAATAGCTCTGGATGTATATTTGATAGTTCTTGCCACAAACTCCACGCAATATACCTTATCTCCCATTGAGCATGACTACACATTCTCAGAGGTAGGAAATTCTCTATTAGTTCTCTAGCATTCATTGATATGAATAATCGTGTTTTAACTGCTTGGGGTAAGATGAAGCGAGCATCTTCAAAACTGTATCCTTTAGACAACATAGAGTAGTATTCTCTAAGGTTGACAAGTATATTCTTTAAAAATTCTTCTTCTCCACAAGCCTTGGGAGGTATTATAAATCCCTTACAAATAGCTTTAACAAGTTCTTCTATACTAATTACTCTATATTTTGAAATCACTTCGTTAAGTAAACTAACGTATACTTCGTAGTCCTTGGGTTTACGTGGCTTACTAGGTACTTCTTTATTCAATAGTTTACTTAGGTATACAACAACGTTTCTTAGTAATTTATCTCCTCTTCTCTGGCTTAACTGAGTATAACTAGCTATTCTATGACGTATTATTTGATGGCTTGCTACACGGCTACATGTTACTTCAAAACTATAGAGGCTGTGTTCAAGTGGGGACCCATGTCTTCTCCTAATCAATTCCTTGATCCAAGAACTCATTGCATTTTTATCCATTTTCTCAATTATTGAATCCATGGGTTTACTTGAAAGAGTTAATTTTGATGCACTAGCTATGATTAGTGGAGCATCACTTGTATATTTTAGGATTCTTACTGAAGGCTTACATTCGATACTGCAGAACCTTATCAATCAACCACCTCTAACCTAGTTATTACTGGTAGAAAATCTGTATTTTAATGAATACACTCATTAGAATCTATATCCTATCTACATCACATTTATAACTCCATAAATAACAAATATTATAGAGGGAGTATAGTAGTATTGAAACTGTGTATGGATGATACTTCATGGCCTTTGAAAAAACCCTTTCCTTAGCAATAATAGTGTTCCTAGTATTTATGTTAATTGTATCTCCCCAAGTATTTGCTCAAGGATCAGATAATAGAGGAGATCAGTTAAGGAACACTATAGTGATATATGGTAGTGTGAATTGTCCCTATTGCCGTGCCCTCCATGGTTTCCTATTAGATAACAACTATAATGTAATCTTTAGAGAAGTAGGAGAATACAATAACAGAGAAGAATTCTTTAACCTAGTAGCTATCTTAAATATAGAACCATCGGTTCCTCTATCAATAGTTTTCAATAAGGAAGGATACATAACAGCTATAGTAGTAGGAGCTATTCTAGAAAAAGATTTTTGGAATACTTTGCTAAACAAGGAGTTTAAGTGCAGTATTGAAGTTTATTTAGGAGAGTATAGGGGTGTCATCAAAAATATAGACATTATTTCTAGAATACATAAAATAGTGCTTCGTACCGATAGAATAACTCTCCCAAGCTACTGTATTTCTCCAACAACTCCAGCAACTACTACAACTAGTATCACTAGTACTGGCGCTGCTGATTCAAGTGTAGTTAGCCCAGATAATCCAGAGTCTCTATTAGCTCAAATGTTTGTATTAGCCGGTATAGATTCTATAAATCCCTGTGCAATATCAACTACAGTATTATTGGCCATAATGGCTGTTTCAATGGGTTTTACAGGGTCTAGGAAATATATTCCTATAATAGCGTTTATTATTGGTGTTTATTTAGGATATGTTATAGCAGGATACGTAATATCTATTGTAATAACTCTTTCAAGACTATTCATGTACATTATATTGTTCTTAGCTCTAGGATTTATAGTCAAGGATGCCATAGACTTGTATAGAGGCGAGAATATAAATATTGAGTGCAAGAGACAGGAATGCGTACCAAAAATTATAACTCGTTTGCCAAAACCTATTCTACCTCTTGGCGTCTTTGTGTTTGGAGTAGTTGTTTCTTGGACGTTTATGATGTGTAGTGTAGCTCCCTACATATTCTTTTTAACATATATAACTAAAGTCGTTGAAGAAATTAGTATTCGTATAATGTATGTATTAGCATATTGTGCTATAGTAGTTATACCACTAGTTATAGCTGGTATAGCTCCTTTCGCTTTCATTAAAAGAATAAGTTTAACTTTAAAGAAAATATTAGTTGCGAGAATAATAGTGTTTACGATAATAGCTTCTATCCTATTATACTACCTATTGTTTTTCTAAGAACTTATTAGAACTTAAGCTCCGTTTTAACATAAACTCTATCTACTCCTAGCGACCTTATCTTATCCCTTATTTCATAGAGTATTTCCTTAGGTGGATCGCAGTATTTTCTACACCATTCAATATTTCTTGGAGTAGTTATTGGAGGTCCTAGCAATGGATTTACTACTATGTAGTATTTAGCATTCCTTAGTCTGTTTAATGCTATTTTAATGTAGTGGAATAATGTATTTAGATCAATGTTATTGGGTACAGGTATACGTAGTTCGAGTTCGACACTATATTTATTCAAGAGAGATAGAGAATTAAGGTATTGGTTCCAAAGTATTTTTACCGCATTATTTGGTAGGCCATATAGTTCACTGGGAGGGATCTTTAGGTCTGTTGCTAAATGATCTATTAAGTCTAGTTGTAGTAGTTTCTCTAGTGGTTTATAGAGAGTGAAATTAGTGTTTACACTTATTTTTACTCCAATATTATTTCTTACATAATCTAGGAAGTATTGTAGGGGCCTCCATTGAGTTAGAGGTTCTCCTCCTGTTAAGTGGAGGTAGTCTATAAGCGTTCTAGAAGCATTTATTTCTTCATAAAGTAGGTCTATGTCTAGAGGTTTACAGTATTCTTTATCGTTTATAGCTAGTCTCCAATTATGGCAGAAGGGGCATCTTAGATTACAACCACATAGCCATACAGTAAATGTTACACTATTAACTACGTCTATCAAACTTAATGATTTCCAGCCGCTACCATACAAGATAATATTATTTACATGTTTGCCTATAGACAAAGAGTTTCACCAAGTAGTCCTTATCTTAGTTATCTCAACTAGATATTCTTTAGAACTATATCAGCTTGCAAATATTCGCTAGTATATTTTTCTTCATTAAATAATGTATTGTATATAATCTTTGCTCTATCGGGAGCCTCTATTTCAGCTGGTACTATAATGTTGTTTTCTGCTATACTACTACCATATTCTCTATATATTTTGTCTACATAAGTGTCTATGAAGTTAATGTATTCTCTATTGCATTCTTCTTTGTAGTTAAATCGAGACCTCATTTTAATTCGTTCTATTACAGTTTCTATTCTTAGAGGCTTTATATATACTAATAGATCTATTTTTGGTAAGTACTTCAGTAGCTTCATGAAACACTCTATTATCTCGTTATAAGTATTATTGTCTACATTTCCTCTAAGCCAATACATTGTGTATGGTATAACTAGTAGTGGATGACTGTCGAATACTAGTGGTATTGTAGAAGTATTATTTAAATATATTTCTCTTGTAAAACTTGTTATAAATGATGTAAAGAAGGTTAGTTGTCTTCTTATATAATCCATTTTAGAAGCTATATCTATTGCCTCTAGTTGCCTGTAGTTGAAGCCATAGAGTTCTCGAAGGTATTGTGCTGTAAGAGTTTTACCTACTCCATGGACTCCGATAATTGATACAATAGCCATGGTTATTCACTTAAAAACTATGTTGTTTTCCTATAATGTCTTCTTCTCCAGAATTCTTTTCTCCTAAACGGGTTCCAGTTCCTTAATGGCCTATAGTATCCTATGATCCTACTCCAGATGTCGACGTTCTCGCTTCCACAAACTGGGCATCTCTTGTAGAGTCCAGTAAATGTTCTACCACAGCTATTACAGTGTGTTATTGCTGGTGTATAACTCCAGTATACTAGGTCTGTCTGTATGAGTCTCTTAGTTAGTTTGGCGAGTGCTTCTGGATCTGGTTCTTCGCCGAGGAATATATGCATCATTACACCGCCGGTAAAGCTCTTCTGTACTCTAGATTCTACCTCTATTCTTTCAGGTAGTTCTAGGGCGCCATAGTATGGTGCTATACTAGTGCTGTAGATTGGATTGTCTGGGTCACTTAGGTAGTCTATGAGTTCAGGGTATCTGCTTAAGTCTTTCATAGCTAGTTTTGCTGCAGCACTTTCACCAGGTACTTCTTCTACATTCCATGGCACACCTGTTTCTCTCATCCACTTCCTAGCTTTCTTAACAGCGTAGTCAACCATTTTCTTCATAATATCTGCGGCTCTAAGCCAATCTCTCCTAGATCCTTCGAACCATAGCTTTGGTTCTTGCAGATATATTGCTGCTGCTTCTGGTAAACCAATTATGCCTATGGTATTAAAGTGGCTTCCAGGGAACTCGTGGAGGTAGTCAATGATCATATTGTACATTGCAGGATACCTATTTATCAAGTTAATGTATCTACTCCTAAACCATTCCTCACTTATCTTGACTAGTTTAAGTACTTCATCGTATATTTCCCAGAACCTTGTATCATCTCCTCTAGCCTTTAGAGCTATTCTGGGTAAGTTAACTGTAGTTACATTGACTGAGCCTGTTACATCGGGCATGGCCCATAATCCACCGAATCTCTGTTGCTCAATCTTCTTTAGTGCTTCTTCCCTCTGTTGCTCAATATCTTTCTTTAGACTAAAGTTAAAGCCTAACCCCTTGGGCTTGGAGTTATAAGCATATGCTAGCTCGTTTTTGTCAATATTTATTCTACAACACATTGCAAAGGAGGCATCGGGATCTACTACTCTAGTGTTTAACCAGTAGAAACTTCCTCTATGAGCTGCTGTACTAAATATTGCTTCATAAATTTCTGGGTCATCCCAGATCATTTTTGCTGTTGTCATTAGAGTCGGTATTGGGAATGTGAAGGGCTGTCCAACGGCGTCTCCTTCATAGAGTACTTCTGTTAATGCTTTAATGAAGATCTTTGCTTCTTCCTCATATACTCCTAGAGGTTCTACTTTTCTTCCATCGTATACAGCATAGTCTCCTTCAAGCATTTTCTTAGGAGCATCTAGTGTTACTGTAAAGTTTGTAAAGGGTGTTTGCATACCTACTCTACTAGGATAGTTTAAGTTGAATACTAGTCTCTGGATCTGTTGTTTTATAGTCTTATAGTCTAGTTTATCTCTCCTAATAAATGGTCCAGCATACCATTCAACACTAGAGAAGGCTTGGGCTCCTGTGAAGAAGTGTTGTAGTGTTATTAAATAGTTAGCTATATGATCTACATATGTATCAAAGTGTCTTGCAGGCCTAGATATTACTGTTGAAGTCTTCAATCCTTTCTCTAATAATCTAGCTACAGAATGCCCTGTACAATAGGGGATATAGATACTGTAGGGGAGTTTATGTACGTAGATATCTCCATCTAAATGAGCTTTATATACCTCATAGGGAAGTTTTACTTCATGCTTTGAAAGCGCTTTTTCTAAAACAAATGAGAAGAATCCTGTAGGACCTGGATATCTATTAGCGTTTTCGTTAACGTCAAGGCTATTCCATCTAGCATATTCTTCTATAAGCTCAACTCTCTTCTTCCTGCTTTCAACCTCTATTTTATGGGTGGCTATTGTCATACAATCCTCCTCCATATTTAAGTAAAAAGGTTATATAGTGTTATGGAGAGACTAGACTCTATTTACTGCGTAGCATAGAATAATTGGAGGGTAATACTATATCTACTAATCGCTAGTAATACTAATGTAGTGTAATACACTTGTATTAAGGAGAAATATGTATGGATATATCCTTGTACATACAATACTTATGTATAGTTATTAGTGGAGAAACGCTATACTAAGGATTATATAGTTAGTACCATTGTATAGTACCTTAGATAATACTCTAGTGACACGTGAGTACATAGGGTAGGGTATAATGGGGTTTGAAGCAAAAATAAATTATAGTGCGTTGAAGGAATATGTCTATCATATTGGTGGAACCATCATTGAAGAAGACAATAGGGTTGAAGCAACTATACCTATAACCATAGAAGAAATACCTGGGGGAGTAGGGTTTAAAATAGAGGGTTTGAGGAGAGGAGACGAACTATTCATAACCAAGTGTTTATTGATAAGAGAATCAGAAGAAACTATTGAATTAGACACCAGGGATCTAGAGCAGTGGATTAGGTATATTGAATCAGCTAGAACTAAGTCCCAAGGTAAACCCTCTGTTTAACATAACCGTTTTACTTTATTACCTTTTTCTTGTATATAGCTTATGTGGTATATAGGCGGTGTTGTTTCTATGGAAATGGAGTCTATACAGATTTTAGTGGGTGGTACAGCGGGTAGTGGTAGTTTAACTGGCGGAACCATAATAGCTCGTGCTTTAACGCGTCTAGGATACTATGTTATTGGTGTAAATGAGTATCCTAGTATAATTAGGGGGGGACATACAGCTTATTGGGTTAGAGCTGGTGTTGAAGAAATTTATGAACTAGACGATAAAACAGATGTAGTAGTAGCTCTTGATCAAGCAACAATAGATAAACATAGACGAGAATTCACAGATTCTACAATAATAATTAGAGATCCTGTTGTAGTTAAGAAAGTTCCCGGAGAAACCATAGTCTATGATATTCCATTGCAGAAGATGATTAAAGAGTATAGGCTAGATCCTATTGTAATGAATATGATTGCTGTAGGAGCAGTAGCATCTATTCTAGGGATACCCGTGGATGTAATGTATAAAGCTATTGAAGACCAGTTTCCCGGTAGAGAAAAACCCATATTAATGAATAAGAAAGCTCTAACGATCGGATACGAATACGCTTCTACGAATAAATGGTTTATGAAGAAGCGTTTAAGAGAGCCCCCCATAGATTTTGAAAGAATTATCGTAACTGGTAATGAAGCAATAGTTTTGGGTATGGTTAAAGCTGGTGTAAGATTCTATGCTGCATACCCTATGACTCCGGCATCACCTATACTACACTATATGGTGAGAGTGAGTAGAGATAAAGACATTATAGTAGTACAAGCTGAGAGCGAGATAGCAGCAGCTCAAATGGCTTTAGGAGCGGCCTGGGCTGGCTTAAGAGCTGCTACAGGAACTAGTGGAGGAGGTTTTGCATTAATGAACGAATCTCTTAGTATGGCTGGAATGATTGAAGCTCCTCTAGTCATAGTCTTAGCTATGAGGAGTGGCCCAAGTACAGGAATGGCTACAATGACTGCTCAAGAGGATTTATTGTACGCAATATTCGCTGGCCATGGAGAATTCCCTAAAATAGTTGTTGCTCCCGGAGACCAGTATGAAGCATTCTATAGGACTATAGAAGTATTTAATTTAGCAGAAAAATATAGGACTCCAGCTATAATATTAGAGGATAAACATTTAGCGGAAAGCCATAGAAGCGTAAAATCGTTTCCCGAAGAAGTTGTTATTGAGAGAGGAAAATATTATCCAAGACATGAAGCAGCTAAAATGATTAAAGAAGGATGGGTCTTCAAACCATATGAAATAACAGATGATGGCGTATCGCCGTGGATTCCTCCTGGGACTCCTGGAGCTATAGTAAAAAGTGATGGAAACGAACATGATGAATACGGGTATGTAACTATAGAGCAAGATATAGTTACTAAAATGTATATGAAGAGACTTAGAAAAGAAGAGTATTTGAGAAAAGATATTGAGGAAAACCATAATCCTATAAACGTCTATGGCGATATAGAGGCGAGTGATATAGTCATATTTACATGGGGTAGCGCTACACTAGCTTCAAGAGAAGCATCAAAGAAGTTATTAAAGGAAGGTATTAGAGCGAGTATTGTACAAATAGTATATTTATCGCCGTTCCCAAAGAAAACTTTTACATTAATTTCTAGAAAATGTACTGGGAAATATGCTCTAACTATAGAATACAATGCTACTGGACAATTAGCTAAATTGATACGTATGGAGACAGGCTACATAGTTAAAGATCATATAGGGAAAATAGATGGAAGACCCTTTAGAGCATCTACTCTTGCTCTAAAAATTAAGGAATTATATCGGAGGTGATATTTTATGAGCATAGCTCAAGTACGTTCTCCTGAAACGAAGAAGATAATGACTTGGTGTCCTGGATGCGGAAACTATGGTATATACAATGCCTTTATAGCAGCTATAAAGGAGCTCGGTATAGAGCCTTGGCGTGTAGTAGTTGTTTCAGGTATAGGATGCCATGGCAAAATAACTAATTATGTAGCTACAAACTCCGTGCATACGATACATGGTAGAGTATTGCCTTTTGCAACAGCTGTTAAACTAGCTAATCCAGAGCTCGTAGTAATAGGGTTTGCTGGAGACGGTGATCAGTATGGTATAGGTATAGGGCATTTACCCCATGCAATACGCAGGAATATCGATATAACATTAATTGTACATAATAATACAGTTTTTGGATTAACAACAGGACAGGCTTCACCAACAGCTGAAGTAGGTCAGAAAACTAGGACAACGCCTTGGGGCAATATAGAACAACCTATAAATCCAATAGCTCTAGCTTTATCACTTGGTGCTTCTTTTGTAGCAAGAGGATTTGCTGGAGACGTGGGCCACCTTAAATGGATTATTAAAGAAGCTATAAAACACAAGGGCTTTGCACTAATAGATGTTCTACAACCTTGCGTCACATACGATAGAATACATACATACAAATGGTATAGGGAGAGATTGTATAAACTGGAGGATATAGGCCATGACCCAAGTAATTTAGAGGAAGCCCTAAAACACGCGTATGAATGGGGAGAAAGAATACCCATAGGCATATTCTATAGAGAAGAAAAACCTACATACGAAGAACTCCTCCCAATGGTAAATGGTAAACCACCCATGGTTGATAGACCATTAGAGAATAGTATAAGAGACCTCTTAACCAAATACCACAGCTTATGCAAATAAATCTCTTTAAACCAAAGAATATTTTTATAGAGTCATCACTAAAACTTTCAGATAGAGGTACATTATAATATCTTTAGTACTAATAAAATAATTAATGTAGTATGGTAGATTCCGGGGATCTGATGAAGATAAATAGAGCATTCTTGCTAACACTAATAATTATTCTCATTATAATAGTATCTTCAATAATATATCCCTACTTAAGTTCTTCAAAAGATAGAGTTGGTGAGACTGCTGAAAACAGAGACACTATTATCATAACTTATGGTTATCCATTCAAAATAGATGGTCCAGTTTCGCCGGATAATAATTGTATTGAATGTAATCCTATTATAAACTTAGTATATGAACAACTAATATATTATGATCCTATAGCTGAAGAATTTATTCCTGCTCTATCTATTAGATGGGAGACCAATCTTAACCATACTAGATGGATATTCAAAATACGTAGAAACGTTTATTTTCATGACGGTGAAGTTCTTACGGCTTATTATGTAAAAGAATCTATTGAATATGCTATGCACTTTGGCTACTCTAATGATGTAGTAAGGAATATGCTAAAACACATCACTAGCATAGAAGTCATTGACAACTATACACTAGAGATAAAGCTTGATCAACCGCTTAGACTAGACCTAGTATTTGCGTCACCTAACAGTATCTATATATTTAAGAATACTGGAACGCTATTATACGGTACAGGTCCTTATAAAATCACCAAATATAGTAGTAAGTACCTTATTTTAGAGAAATTCAATAAATGGTGGGGCTGGAGCTTCTTAGACGAGGATAAAGTACCAGATAAAATAGTAGTTATTTTTGAAGAAAATAGCTATACTAGGAAAGAATTATTTGGGGAAAATAAAATTAACGTAACCCTCAATATACCATTGGCTAGGAAGAGCTTCTTACCAATAAGTTACGACTACACAGATGTATTAACGTATAGATTCCACGTAATTAGGTTAAATTTGTGGAGATATCCTACAAATAAACGCTTGTTTAGACAAGCACTTACATACTTAATTCCATGGGATGCTATGGAGTATCTATATAAATACCAAATACGTATAGCTGACGACATACTTCCATATAAGTTCCCGGGATACATAGGCAATTTAACTTATTCGTATAACTATACCGAAGCTCTAAAGTTTATTACTAGACTATCTTTTGAAAAAGACTATTTAAACAATACAGAGTTAGAGATTGTAGTGCTGAACGGCTCTATCGTCGATGAATACATTGTTGACAAACTAGTTGATGAACTCAAGGGGATCGGTATTAAGACTAGGGTTATAAAAGCAAATAGTTATCAAGAGCTAAAACAATATATTGAGAAACTATATAAGGACCCCTATGAAGCACCACATCTTATAATAGATATAGTTGATCCCGTATACCCTACTCCCTACGGCTACTTCTATTCATTCTTCAACATATTCAAGAATACCTCTATTACTAAAGAATACATAGAGTTATCTACAATAATTGATTCTATTGATGAAGCAATAGTTTTAGAAGGAGTAGATATAGATAAAGCTTTTACCCTATACACTACTATTAAAAACAAGATCTATAACGAAGCATTAATAATTCCTCTATATTCCGAGAAAACAACAATCTATTATAAGATTTATGTTAAAATTAGAAGACAAGCCTACAATCCCTTGTACCCATATACGCTTTTCTTCCAGTATATAGAAGTAGACGTAACTCTAGCTACGTACTTAAACATATAATTTTGATGATAATTGAATAATTTAGTCACCTCATCATTAATCATTGATATTATATTCTTCTCCTACAACACTCTTTGACTTATATCCTGTAACGCGTACATTTATTATCTTCTGTAATTCTAGGATTCCTTTCACATAGAATACTATGGGGTAGCTTGCCGGTTGTCTAGCTATAGTATATGCTTCTCTATGTACTTCAGTATATAGGTAATGTACTACTGTATTAGGCGGCAATATTCTTTTAAGCATGGGCTTATCTATGTGTTCCATGATTTTTCTTCTATAGTATCTATATAAGTGATCATGTTTCTTCACTAGATACCACACAGTATCTTTATGTAGCCATAATGGAGTGTTTTCTAATACTGTTACTTTTCTAATATTTATTCTTCTAACCATTAATCCTTCATCGTATATCTTCTTTAGATACTCAAAGTTTATT
>WAML01000139.1 GCA_015522345.1 Desulfurococcales archaeon | reverse complement strand
CAGCAAATGATGTCATTTACACAACAGAATATGGGACAACAATACAATATTAATAATGATATAGGCAAGAATATTGTTGAGAACAAGAACACTATAGGTAAAGAAAGCGAGGAATCTTCTGTTATAGAGACTAGGCCTAGGCTATCTTTTGAAGTATATGAAAAACTTGTTCTCTGGGCAAACAATGTATTAAATAAGATAGAGCGTGGTAAATTTGCTAAGCTTATCGACTACTATGTAGACATAGGAGTTTTGACAGAGGATATAGGTAAGGCTCTTAAGAAAATCGTGGAGCTTGTTGATGAATTACGTGGCAGCGGAATAGATCCAAAGGAGCAGATCAGGTTATTACGTGACCTAGTATCAGGTATTGACAAGACTAGCAGGTATAAGAAAATAGATCAAGAATACACTACTGACTATGAAGAATATCAAGTAAGTAGCACTAGTAAGAAGAAAGAGCCTGAGGCTAGCGAGGCTGCAAAAGAATTACTTGACCTTATCGAAGGAGGTGGGTGAACATGGGATTCGGGACTGTAACAGCTAATATAATACTAATATTGACGACGATATTTCTTGTAACGCTACTAACATATAATATGTTTAGCTGGCTTAACACTATAGTCAATGTCGCTGATTATACTTCAAAGAACGTTGGTGAAAAAATAAATAAGGTCGTGAAAATAACTAATGTAAAATATAATGTAACAACAAACAAGTTAAGGATAAATATAACGAATGTAGGCTCAGAATCCATCTTATTAGGTGATGGAATAGACATAATAGTTGACTATATAGATGTTAATGGCCTGCGTCATATTGAGTTTAAGAACTATGGTGATTGGAGCCCACTTAAGATATACATTGGGAACTACTCTATAACACTTACTTCTCCTACTTATATAGAGTTTCTACCTGGAACCATATGTGAAGTTGAAGTAACGCTAAATAACCAACTTGATCCTCTACGACCAGTTATAGTCATTATTGTCCTTAGACATGGCGGTAAAGCAGAGTTTATGGCTAATGTTGAGGTGGTGTAGTCATGAGTCTCACTATATCGGATCTAGATAAGGAGATTAAGGCTTTAGAAGAAGAGCTAAAGAATTTCGAATATAGTTTAGAAGGCTACCTAATTTCCACAGGCAATGAAGAACTTGATATGAGGCTTGGCGGTGGAATACCTGTTCCTAACTTACTCGCTATAGAGGGAGACCACGGTACTGGAAAGAGTTTATTGGCACAACAGATAACTTATGGTGCAGCTAAAGCAGGTAAACGAATAGTATACATAACTACCGAGTCAGGTATAAAAGAGCTAGTTATACAGACTAAGAAGTTAAGCCTAGACTTTACAGAAGAGTTTCTAAAGGGATATATAAGGATACTACCCGTCCACATGGAGGGAGTTAGATGGGCTAGGAAAGTCGCTAGAGAACTACTTCATGTACTCGGCAACTACATGGCCTATACTAAAGACGACTACGATATACTCGTTATAGACTCCTTCAGTGTACTAGCTGTATATGCTGATACAAGTGTAGTACTGGATTTCCTAACTAGAGCAAGGACTATGGTAAAAGAAGGAAAGCTCATAATCCTTACCATACACCCGGAAGTTCTCCCCAATGAGATAATGATTAGAATTAGAGCTATAGCTGATAGTTATATAAAACTTGATTTCGCTATGGTAGGTGGTAAACTGATCAAAGTGATGAAAGTAATAAAACTACGTGGAGCTGGAGGACCAGTTGACTCAACAATAGCATTTGACGTAGACCCCGCCTTTGGTATAAAAGTCGTACCTCTAGCACTAGCTAAAGCCTAAGCTCGGGCGGAGGCGACGTAATATGGCTATGCAACAACTCCTACTTACAAGACAAAGAAGACAACCCATAGGATACAATGAGCTACTCGAAGAAATGAGTAGAGTAGACTATCTAGCAGAATATGTTAACAAAATTGCTACAGAAGTAGGTATTCCAGACTACTATACAAAGAGTCTTCCCAGCTCACTAAAGAAGGCCTCAAACGTTAATGTACTCTATCCCGTTGGTGGAGGAATATATATTCACGTATACATGCCTCCTGGTGGTACAGAATCTGGTTATAGAAAGTATGTTGTAATAGAGCCCCCAAGACCTCCAATGATACTCTTTGACCTAGTAGAAGAGAAAATGGCTGAACTAGTTACAGAAGAAACTATAGTGCGTTCACAAGATGAGAAGAGAGAACTCCTTCTAAAGTTTCTACAACAAATAACTAGAGTAGTCGATACTCCTGTTGACTACAACTCTCTCATGCAGAGACTGAGGAAGGGCAAGAATAATCTAAAGACTATACCAGTGTATAGGAGAGACTATGAAAGACTACGCTACTACTTAATACGTGATAAAGTTGGTTTAGGAGTACTAGAGCCCTTTATAAGAGACGTGTATATAGAGGATATAAGCTGTGATGGAGTAGGCTATATCTATATAGTTCACAAGATATTTGGTCCACTAGAGACTAGCGTAGGCTTTAAGACAGAAGAGGAACTAGATAGATTCGTTATAGAGCTTAGTGAGAGAATAGGTAAACCTGTTAGCCATGCCAGACCCATAGTAGACGCTACACTTCCTGATGGAAGCCGTATAAACATAGTATTTGGTAAAGACGTTAGCCTTCATGGAAGCAACTTCACTATACGTAAATTCTCGAAGAAACCAATATCAGTAATACAGTTAATCAAATGGGGTACATTAGACGAGAGAGTAGCTGCTTACCTATGGATGCTACTACTAGAGGGTATGAGTGGCTGGATATCTGGAGAAACTGCATCAGGTAAAACAACGTCTCTAAACGCTATAATAGCCTTCATAAAACCAGTGGCTAAGATAATAACTATAGAGGATACAGCAGAAGTACAAGTACCACACAAGAACTGGGTAAGAGAACTAACTCGAGATACTGGTAGTGTAGAGAGTAGTGTAACAATGTTCGACTTACTCAAGGCAGCACTGAGACAGAGGCCAAACTATATCATAGTTGGTGAGATACGTGGTGCAGAAGGAAATGTTGCTTTCCAGGCAATGCAGAGTGTCTCCTGGGATACACCAGTTCTAATAAGGAATACTGAGACAGGAGAGATAAAACTAGTGTCTATAGGAGAGTTCATAGACAAGTTCTATAAGCCAGGAGAAGAGAGAGTACCTAAATACATTGACAAATACCAAGTTTTATCATTCGATAAACTAGGTAATGTAAGATGGTCTAAGATAAACTACGTACTCAGACATAGAGCTAATGAAATATACAAAATAGAGTATGAAGGAGGAGGTATAATAAAGGCTACTGGTTCCCACAGCGTATTCGTATTAGATGAGGAAACTCTAGAGATAAAGCCCAAGTACGTTAGTGAATTAAGAGAAGGAGATCTGCTAGTCACGTTCGTTAGAATTAGTAGAGTAGAATTAGAAGATTACATGCCTAGAAATACTTATAGAATTTATTTAACAGATGGAGGAATAGCAACAAGAATCTATAGTACTAAGACTATGCTCTTGCCTAAACTAGATAGTATTCTATGGAATCAGATAGTTAAACAAGATACTGTAGAGTATGTTGTTGAAGATATAGATTCTATTAAAAATGTCACATGGACTCTAAGATTACTGGGCTACTATACTATTATAAAGGAAAGAAAGTTCAATAATAAAGTATACTATGT
>WAML01000138.1 GCA_015522345.1 Desulfurococcales archaeon | reverse complement strand
CTCATAAGAGGCTTTATGAGTGTTGAAGCTCCTGGCATACCACGTACAGTAAAAGCTGAGGTAAATAGAATACTCGATCTAGTTACTAAATATGCTATTGGTTGACGAATAATTTTTTATCAAACAATATATTATAATTACACCGATAGCTAGTTTAGGTGTAGATTTTGTCACTATTACCAGCTGAAGCGGAGAGTATAAAGACTCTAACAAGGATCGCTGGAATAATTGCATTAATAATAGGGGTAATCTACATTATTGCTGGTGCAATATTCTTATTCCTAGCCTTCATAGGCTTTATAGTAATGATCCCAGCTGTCTTAAATATATGGATTTATATGAAATGCAATGAGATAATAAAGCATATTGAAGAAAAGAGGTATAGAGAAGCAAAAGAAGAAACACTATGGCCTATGATACTCGGCTTCATCCTCTCTTGGATAATAGTCGGCATACTACTATTGGTAGCTTATATGAAATACGATGAGCTGCTAAGAAAAAGAATACCTCCACCACCACCTCCGTAGTTCAATAGTTTTTCGAAAAATAATTCTTTACCTTATATTCCACGAATTAACTACCTTCCATAGATCGCCGATGACTTTATCTATATTATCGGATGTAGCACAAGCATATACTATTGCTGTTCTATCACTACGTTCATCATAGAATGTTATAAAGAATCCTCTAAGTATCACTTCTTCATAGGGTTCTACATCGCTACGAGAAATCATGCCTCCATACATAAGATAGGCTTTATATCCTTTGAAGTTAATGACAGTTATATTCTCCACTAGATCTACGTATGTATAGGGATCAGGAGCCCCGTGTATACCGAGCCAAAAGTTTTGATCCCATATAGCGAACTGTGAGACTAGCCCTACATCAGCTATGTCATGATATCCTTGAATCCAGTACATGCCGATCCATACTTGGTATCCGAGAGATCCTCTCTTAAATCTATCAATCGGGTAATAATAATTGTTTATACCTTTCTCGCCAAGAGGTAGCCATACAAAATCCATTTTTGCATGAAACTTCAAGTAACCGTCGTGTTCGGGAAAGCTTTGTGTTATACTCCATTCATTGAAGAGTACGCTAGCATAGCCTACTATTAATAGTATAGAGAATACTGTAGCTACTATAGTGTAAGAGCGTTTGTTTAGTAGAGCACCAACTGTTACTGTCCTAGCAAGGAAATTACCTAATGTAATAGATACAACACTATCGAACAAGAGTATGTAGAAACCCTTCATCCTAATGTATAGTGGAAGATACTTTATGGTATTTGTTAATATACTGTAGAGAATAATCCAGGAAAAACTGTAGATCACTGGGACAATAATGTATACTATTATAGCCTTGCTCTTAGGAGCCCTCCAGTAAAGTAACCAGTATACAAGGCCCGATAACACTATTATCCAAGAAGCAACTATGTATACTTGGTAGTACAAGCTAAGAACCAGTGCTATAAGTATATGAGATAGTATACTCCAATAAAATGGGAGTAGTGTAGCAGAGAAATATACTCCCGTACAATCATAGTACCCAGGTATATGGAGGGCATCAGCTAGTATACGTAGAGATAAACTAATTAATATAGATAGAGCTAGGATAAACACTTTATCTCGACGAGTCATCGACAAGAGTTTTACACCAATGATATAGTTGTTGATCCACGAGAAATAAATATATCGTTAACAAAAAGTATTATTTCAATAATATTTATTTTAGTGGATAAATCATAGTTCAAACAGGCAGAAATACAATACATGAATACATGGGTATACATCATGGGTATTATACCTATAGAGGAAGAACCCTCTTATCCACTAACTAGAGCTAAGCCCATAGGTACTTATGGACTAATTATAGCCAATATAATAGTCTATATAGTAACTAGTGGCTCGAACATGCTTGTATCAACAAGTGATTACTGGATCAAAAATTTTGCTATAACTCCTCTATTACTCGTTGATCCAGGACAGTCCTATAGGTTATTAACAAGCATGTTCTTACATGCAGACTT
>WAML01000137.1 GCA_015522345.1 Desulfurococcales archaeon | reverse complement strand
TATCCAATAAAGCAATTTTAGTGAAAGGATATGTTAGAAGAATAGGAATATTAGTGAAGAAGGGTAATCCCAAGAAAATAAAGAATATTGGAGATTTCTTTAGAGAAGATGTATATGTTGTTAATAGGACTAAAGGTTCTGGAACTAGAGTATTACTTGATTACTTAATTAAAAAAATAGCTAAGAGGAAAGGAGTAGAATTTGAAGAACTTGTTAAAAGAATAAACGGTTATACTTATGAAGTTAAAACTCATACTGCAGTCGCAAAAGCTATAATACATGGCCGTGCTGATGCAGGATTGGCTATAGAGTATGTAGCTAGAATATATGGTTTAGACTTTATACCATTAGCCAAAGAACACTATGACTTTCTAATAAATAAGGAATCCCTATACAAAAATACTGTAACTAAATTCTTAAATACACTGAAAAGTACAGTATTTAAGAACCTAATTAATTCTACGCCAGGCTATGAAGCATTAAAAGATACGGGAGAGGAATATTAGTTTTTTATCATTAAGACGTTTTTATGTTAAGGATTTTAAGTATAATTTTTGTTTCTACATCTCTATGTATTTCATAGTGTATTTTCAAGTATTTATTAATAGTATACAACGTATAGAGTGCGTATATACCAAGGGTTAATAAAGTAAATAGTATACCGGTTGACAACTTGTATTCTTTTATATTCAGGAACTTTCTTTTAAATTGATCAATTAAATGGATATCTATTCCTACGGATCGTGCTATATATGAAAGTATTTCTGTTTCTATAGCATTCATTGTAGAGAACTTTAGATAAAGGTCGTGGAGCCCCATGTATAATACTATAGTGAATCCAATATAGTTTACAAATGAGGCTATTGGATGAGAGCTAGTGGCTAGAATTACTAAGATCAATTGTGGTAGAAGCCAGTAATAACTTACTTTATTTGCCTTTAGTGAAAGATTATCTATATCTCTTGATAATGCGTCTATTTTCGACTTCAACATAGCTATACATGTATATAGAATGTCCCTAAATGTCCGCAGCAATAACAGCACTCTACTAACATGTTTATTCCAAGAATAGGAAAGAGTAAAGAGTAAACCAGCGCTATAGAGCCCCATGGACAAGACAATTATTTGAATAAATAAATTATCGATATTGCTATACTTAAATAGAATATCCTTAAAAATAAACACTATATAGGCTACCCCTAATACTATGAGAGGGATTACGAGTTTATAATCATATGTATACTCTATTTCATCAGCTCTCTCATAGTATCGTGAAACTTCCTTAATTAATGCCTCATATTCGCTCATATTCATCAACTAGCGATAATTTTAAAGCATTTATACCTGATGAAGACCAATTAATACCTAGGTGTAAATATAGTGTCTGAGATTAAAATTACTATCAGCGACGAGGTATTGAATAAACTAAATAAGTTGTCAAAAGAGTTCGGAGGAATTGATCTAAAGAATTTAATATCAAAGATTATTAATGATATTATATTATATGAAGTTGATGAAGTTATTGAGTACATGAAATCACATAACTACGGTGAAATGTCTAGTGTAGATAAAATTTCTACAGGTCTTCTAGACTTGATCGAGCTAGGTATAACTACACATGTACAGATAGAGAAGTATCTGTTAGAAGTACTTGATACCAAGAATTATTGGCTTGAAGACTATGGATTAGATTTAAATGATTTAAGCGCTTGGTTTCTCCTAACGGGCATGGGTTTAGTTGAAGAAATAATTTTTGATATAGATAGAGATGGTGTTAGTGTAGCATACATCCATAGTATCGAGGATTTAATTAGTGAAAGACCCAATATTGTTGATGAAATAGATAAAGTTATTCAAGAGATAGATATGCCTCCTGGAGTTGATGTAATAGTTGAAGATGATGAGATCAAGTTTATTGCTAGAGTGAAAACCATAGATGATGTAGTTAAAGTAAAGACTATAGAAGATGTACTTCAAGAGATATTTAAGAGAATAGGTATCGTTCGTGCATAGAAATATATTTACTTTGTTTCACGAATTCTTATCTCTAATAACTTTTCTACTCGGCTTAGATACCTAGATATTTTTACTGCATTTAGTGATATAGTATATAGTTTACCCTTATACACTACATAGTGTTTTCTTAAGACTTTATCGTCAAGATTCATTATTTTGAAAACTTCTTCAACAACCCAATGGAGTTGAGTACAATGCATACTACCATCAACGGTTAGAACAGCTACTTCACTATACTTCCCTCTAGCTAGTATACCCGCTAGTTTAAGGCCTACTTGATTAGCATGTTCGGCCTCTAGACATACTGAAAGTACTCCATAGCCTTTTTTAATAAAGTCATCAAGTATTTCTGGATGTTCTATTTCAATGCATCGCCCAATGATTAGCAGTTTTTCTTTGTCTCTGAAAAGTTTTGATTTAGCATTTACATCTAGTAGTCTAGGTATATTATACAAGATCTCTCTCCTCTAGATTATTTTACAAATAGAGTTATTTGTTTATGAGCGAAAAATATTCTTTATCGCCATATATTTTGGTTGTCTCATTGGCTAGGTATTCAATATACTTTTGGTACTTCTCTTTAAGTATATCAAGGATTGTGTTTGCTAAACTCGTTATTTGTTCTATTTGTGTAGTATTGTATGGCAGTAGTATTCTTCCTTTAGATATTTTAGCTATGATCCAAGCTTTAATGCTATGCTTATTTAAGAAGTTATGTATTTCTCTTTCCCCTATACCAACGATCTCGTCTTTAGATAACTTAATAACGTTACTAGCCATTAATTGTTCTCTTAAATAATTATAGGCCACCGCTCTCTTTAATTTATCAATGATTTCTTCTAGGATAATATTCGCGTTCTTCGACAACACATTCTTTATGTTGTCTAAATATTGATCATATCTAACATTTAAGGCTTTAAGTAAATTAATACGAAGTGCTTGTTTAATAAATTCCGTATCCCGTATGCTATCGAAATCTTTAACGTATAATAAGTATAAGCTGATGTAGCTACTGGATACGATGGTTTCTTTGATTCTATTAATTATTTTATCTTCATCCACGAAAATATATTTAGAGACGTTAATTTCTATATCATTCTCGTTACTTAAGAGAATATATAATAAATCATAGCTAATAGGGTCTATATCTACTATATGAGATCTATACTCTATTGAAGGGACACTGTATAAGAGTTTATCTATAGTATGAATACTTACAATACCTGTGTTGATCAACGTAGCTTTATCTATAAGTTCCTTTTCCTTTAGTGATTTCAATAATTTGTAGCTTGACAAACAGTATGGGTGATAATATATTTTTATACCACTCATTTCTCTAACCCATACATAATATATCCTTTAGGAGAAGTGATTAATATATAGGGCTTATATACGGTAATGCTTCGGGGGAGTTCTTTTGAAGCAATTTCTATTGTATTATATAACTCTTCTTCACTTATTTTTAGATGTAGTTTTCGTTTATTTCTCCTAGCTATAGTTACGTGTGGTAGGAATGAAAATCTATCCTTGACTTGATAAATTCTATTTATTTTTTCCAAAAGCCTAGCTCTAAATTCTATAAGTCTAGGATCATTATCTAGTATTACAGCTATATGCGTATTCTTTGTAGGAGGTATTATTGTAAGACCTTTTACAAACAGCCTCAAATAACTGTATTTACTAAGAAGGTTTTTTACCTCTTTATAAATCCTCGCTATGTATACGCTAGACAGATCCCCTATAAATAGTATTGTTAAATGCATATTCTCTACATTAACGGGTTTAAATCCGTATTTAACAAAATATTTTACTGACAAATTATAGAGTCTTTGATCCCGTATGGGATAGGCTATAAAGACTGGCATACATTCACTCCTTGCATCATTACGGTACTGTATATATTTTAGCTGAATATCATTTTCTTGAGTTTATTAAGGAATTTCTCTTTATCAACTATGTATCTTTCATGTATTCCTTCGCCTATAACTATATCTTTCCAAAGAGCCTTTACTTCGAAAATAAGCCTACGTTTCTCCTGTTTAATAAGTCTTGCAATAACTTTTATTTTATGACCTATTGGAGCTGGTGCTTTGTGTTCTATATTCACTTTAATTCCAACAGTAGTATAGTTTTCTGGTAGATATTTTTGAACACATTTCCAAGCAGTAGCCTCCATAAATGATATCATAGATGGAGTAGAGAGAACTTCTACATCGCCGCTACCAACTATTTTAGCAGAATGTATTTTCGAAGGTATATACTCTTCTGTACAAACTATACTTGCAGGTATTTCTATAACTGACATAATTATCCACCTAGAATAAATGATGTTATATTAGGATAATAAATGGTAATGGCTAGTAAGAATAATCATCTATAGTGCATAGATTCTATTATTTAGTTTATGGATTTAAATTATTGCTTTCTCTGTTATTTTATCGAAGAAATGTATCTTGTTTTCATCAAATACTAGGTATATCTTCTGCATTGGCTCAAGCTTTAGCCCGGGAGTGGAGAGTATCTTTAGTATTGTATCATCTACTTTAGCGTTAATTATAAGGTCTCTTCCAAGGGGCTCGATAACATATACTGTAGCTGGTATAGAGTTCTCTACTTTTTCGGTATAGACACGTATGTTCTCAGGTCTTATACCAAGTATTACTTTAGTAGTCTTTGATGAAAGTATTTCACCTAATTCTTTTGAAAGCTTTAATTCAAAGCTTGATGAAATGAAGTAATAGTCGTTTTCTTTACTAACTATCTCGCCTTCAATAAAGTTCATTGGCGGATTACCTATAAAGCCTGCTACAAATAAGTTAGCTGGTTTATTGTAGAGTGTATCAGGATCGGCATATTGTTGTAGACGGCCTGCACGCATTACAGCTATTCTATCAGACATACTGAGAGCTTCCACTTGATCGTGTGTGACATATATTGTTGTTATTTTTAGTTCTTTCTGCAAACGCTTTATTTCTGCCCTCATAAGGACTCTTAGTTTTGCGTCTAAGTTAGATAATGGCTCATCAAGTAATAGTACATCGGGTTCTTTAACTAAAGCTCTACCTAGGGCAACTCGTTGCTGCTGTCCACCAGATAATTGAGCGGGTTTTCTATTGAGTAAATTGTCTATCCTAAGCAGTCTAGCTATTTCTTTTACTTTCTTGTCTATTTCCTGTTTAGGTACTTTCTTTAGTTTTAGTGGAAACGCTATATTCTCGTATACAGTCATGTGAGGATATAATGCATAACTTTGGAAGACCATTCCTATATTTCTATCCTTAGGTGGGAGATCGGTTACATCTACGTCATCGAATAATATTCTTCCTTTAGTAGGCTTATATATACCCGCTACCATTAATAGTGTAGTTGTTTTACCACAGCCGCTTGGGCCGAGTAGCGAAACAAATTCTCCATCTTTTATCTCTAGGTTTAAGTCGATGACCGCCTTCACTTTGCCAAAGTATTTACTAACATTATCTAGTGTTACTTTTACCATAGTCTCACCTCTTGATCCCACCTACATATATTCTAAGCAGTAGTTTCTGCGATGTACTAAAGAATATGAGTGTTGGAATGGTATAGAATAATCCTATTGCAGCAAGCATGCCCCAATCAATAAACTTAAATTCACCAATCATATAGTACAGGAGTACTGGTAAAGTAAAGTATGCTTCATCTTTTACGTAAGTGAATACAAGGAGGAACTCGGACCAACCTGATAAGAATGCGAATATGGATATAGCGCCTATACCTGGTAAAACCAAGGGTAGTATAACTGTTCTCCAAGCTTTCCATCTACTACATCCATCTACTAATGCAGCCCACTCTAGATCCCATGGTATAGCGTCAAAGAATCCTTTTATAATCCATGATGCCATTGGTATTTCTAGTCCAGCTTTAATAATGATTATTCCGACTAATGTCATGTAGCCTTTTCCATAGAGACCCATTTTATTTAGTAGAATAAATAAAGCTATCAAGAGTATGACACTTGGGAAAGCATGTAAAGCTATTATAAACTCCATTAGAGTGGTTCTTCCTCTAAACTGCATTCTAGACAAAGCATATCCAGCCATACTGCTTATCAATACCTCTAATGCAGTAACTCCTAATGCAAGGAACAACGTATTTAGTGTAATAGGCCATATGTTGGGGTATTCCTTTAACCCCATCCTAATTGGTGACCATAGGAATCTCCAATTACTTGTAGTGAATCCAGAGGGCATGATACCTAGAACTACTTTCTCACTAAAACTCTGTACTATAAGCCATATAACCATAGACCATATTGGTATCAATGGTATAATAGCTACAATTATTACTACTAAATACTTTACAATAGTTCTTACTAGTGCTTTTATCCTTCTTTTACGTAATTCTTCTCTACTAAGTCTAGCCTTAGCCATATCTACACCTCCACTTTACTAGGCTCCATAAGTCTCTTAAAGCCAAATAATTTGAAGTAGATATAGATTAGTGTAAGCCCTATAACTACTAAGACTAGGGATATAGCTGATGCATAACCATATAGTTTTTCTCTGAACGCCTGTGTATAAGCGTAAAGGGACCATACCATAACTCCTGCAACTCTCGCTATACCACCATAGTCTCCTCCTCCACCCGAACCCCATATCATTAGTATTACTTCGTATGAAGCCAGTAGACTAAGAGTTTGCCATGCAGTAACGAAGAGTATTTGCCATTTAAGTAATGGTAGAATAATATTCTTAGCTACTTGGAACTCGGAGGCTCCATCTACTAGAGCTGCATTAATGAGGTCTGGAGGTATAGATTTAATTGCAGCAGTATAAACTATCATTCCGAAACTAGCTCCTATGTAGCCATTAACGAGTATCATGAGTATTTGTGAATACGGCTTATCTAGTAACCAACTGTTGGGTAACCACTCTTCAGGGACTCCCGCAAATCGAAGTAATGTGTTAAATAAACCGTATTCTGGATCGATGAACCAATTCCACATAAGAGCATATATTATTCCAGGCGTAATCCTTGGAATAAGCCATGATACGCGTAAAAACATAGACAAGTAATCGTTTCTAATGAAATAGGCTATAGCTATTGAAAGTATTAGTGAGTAAAGGGCATTAATTGCTAAAACAGATGTAACATAGAGTATAGTAATCCTAAATACTTCGCCTATATAGGGATCCCCGCCCCCAAATATCCTCTGAAAGTTTTCTAGGGTATACTTTACTTCGGGAGTAAAGAAATCATTTATAAACGCAAGAAAGTTCTTAATACTAAGGTCAGTGAAACTAAGATACACTGTCAGAAATAATGGAGAAACCCAAGCAACAGCAATCATTATAAAGAGAGGAGTTAGGAAGAGCCAGGGAAGGGATTTACTACTATATTTCTTAATTAACTCTAATACTTTACTCCTCTTTCTAAACCTTTTTTCTCTCCAAGCCATAGCATCCACCTATTCTAAATAAATTAACCCTATAAATAAAGACAAAAATTAAATGTTTGACAATGTTGTAAAAAATACTTTTATTTAATTTGTATATGTCTGGAGTTTTTAGTCTTTGATTATTATTTCGTCTCCTATGTTTGCCTTCAGTATTTGTATCATTTCGTCAAGTGCTTGTTCTGGTGTAGCTTCGCCTCTCTCAACTTTAGCTATAGCGTTTATCCAAGCATCTTTGTATGCTCCGTACTTTAGATGTAGTGGTTCGAATGATGTATATTCTAACATGTAGGCCACTTCTTTATGGAACTTTGATTTAGCATAGTAGGGTTCATTGACTGTTGTCATTCTTACTGGTAAGTGAGCACTATCTATAGCGTGTCTAGCATCTAGTGGTGGAGATGTAGCGAATACTATGAGTAGGAATGCTATTTCTGGGTACTTGCTTTGTGAAGTAACGTAGTATAGGTATGGACTTGATAGTGTTAATGGTTTTAGTCCTGGCTCTGGTGCTGGTACTAGTGCAAATCCTATGTTCTCCCACTCATACTCTTCCGTTAAATTACCTAATTCTTCATGATACGGTACTTTTTGCCATTCAGCCCAATGCCATGTACCTCCGAACCAGAATAGCACTCTTCCATTAACGAAGTCGCTGTGTATCTTCCTCCACTCGGTACCGATCATGTCTGGGGGCAGTACTTTATCTACTTGCGCCATTCTATAGAGTATTTGTAGAGTCTTTAAAGCAGCTGACTTAACTAATACTAGTTTACCTGTTTCTGGGTCCTGGGCTATTCCACCATATTGGTAGTAGAGTATGAGGAATGGAGTACCACCAAAGTTAGGTCTATGGTAGAAGCCCCATTCAACTAATCCAGCTTGTTTAGCTTGTTTAGCTACTTCTATCAAGTCCAGTAATGTTATTTCACCTCTCTTTATCTTCTCAGGCAATGCATTAATTTCTTCTTCACTCCAGCCTAGCTTCCTTAGAACATCTTTTCTAAAGTACAGTGGTCTAGCCTCTGTATCCTGTGGTAGCGCCCATATCTTTCCTTTGTATTTTACAGAATTCCATAGGGCTGGATAGACGTCTTCAAGTAATATCTTGTACTTGTTGATGTAGTCGTCTAAGGCAATAACGTATCCTCCTTCAACAAGCTCTGGAAGGTTCTTCATAGCTATGATATCGGGGGCTTCTTTGGCTGCAAAAGCTGCTGTTAGTTTATCCATATAGTCTTTTCTAAAGAATTGCTTCTCTACTTCAATTCTTACATTAGTTCCTGCAGCAGCTAATATGCCATTGAGTATAGCAGCAGCTCTCTCAACATTATCTACACGTGTTACATCTACTGGAGAACCAGAAGCCCATACCCTGATCTTAATTACTCCGCCCGTGGGAGCTGCTTGTGTAACAGTTGTTGTTATCGTCTTTGTTATTGTTGTTTGTCCTGCTGCAGTAGGTGCTGGTTGCCTTAGAAACACTATAGCTGCTATAGCTGCTACAGCTACGATCAATACTATGATTGCAGCTACCATAGTCTTAGATACGGCTTTATACATTCTCATTTAAAGGATCACCTCCCAAAGGAGGAGGTATTTGTTTTACACAATAAATACAGTTAATAATATACTGATGATCACTTATTAGCTTTTCTCAATAAATACAAAATACTATTGGATCAACTAAATAGCATTTGTTTAATTTATTCGTAAAATTATAAGTAGTCAACTACAATACCTTTAATGCGTAGAAGGTGTTGTGTTATGGGATTTACTGTAGGTATTCTACAATATGGTTCTTCGATGGATCCTAGAGGGAATATAAAGAGTATATCAAGAATTATCGAAGAAAGACATAGATACGCCGATTTAATTGTTCTTCCCGAATACTCCATGTTTGATATATTATCAGTTGGAGAACCTAGTAAAGCATATGAGTTGGCTGAAGAAATAGATAATAGCCAATATCTTAGTTCTCTAGCCGATCTTTCATTTAAGCTAGGAGTATACATCTTAACACATTTTATAGAACGATCTAATAATCCTCCTAAAACCTATAGTGATTCAATTCTAATAGAGCCTAGTGGATCGTATAGGTTAATGTATAGGAAAATACACTTATTCGATGCATATGGGTATAGGGAGTCGGAATACTTTATACCTGGAAACAAGCTATCGGAAAAACTACTCTTGAATAAAGTTAGTTTAAGAATAGCTATTTGTTTTGATATTAGATTCCCTGAATTATTTAGAATATATGCATTAGAGAACGCTGATGCTGTCATAGTACAAGCTGGCTGGGTTACTGGTTCTTTGAAAGAAGAGACACTTGAATTTCTGGCTAGATCGCGGGCTCATGAAAACGGCTATTGGATTATTGTCGCTGACCAATATGGGAAAAACTATGTCGGGAGAAGTATGATTATTAATCCTTATGGCGTTAAAGAAGTTGATCTTGGAATAGGCGTTAAATATGTGGAACACTATATCGATGAAAACATAGTTAGAGAAGTTCGAGAGAAAATACCTATTCTAGAAAAAACTAGGTCTAATTGGAAAATCGAGTTTATTAGATGAAAATAAATAATTAGTATTGAAGCATCTTTACTGTAGAAATACCATTGGGTTTTTTGACAACCTCAAATACATGATCTGAGGCTTCTTCAACTTCTCTATTATGTGTAATAACTATTAGTTGAGGAATTATTTGTCCTCCGCGGAAGTTCCTTATAATGTCTATTAGTTTTCTCCTTCTTTCTGAATCGAGATGTATTGTAGGTTCATCTAATACCAATAATCCAAGTCTTCCTTTACTCACAATTTTATGTAGTGCAAGTATTAGGGCGAGAACTGTAGCTACTTGTTCACCACCACTTAACTCGGCTAAACTATGGGAGGCATTGGCTGATGAAACTGTTATATCGAGTTCTGGAGAGACTTCGACCATTGTATACTCTAGATCGAATTCTCTAAGTATACGACTTGTTTCTTGCGATAATAGCTTTATAATTCTAGCTCTTAGTGCTTCGGGAGCTTTTTCTGTATTTAAGACATTTTCTCTCAAATACCAGGCTATGGCTATTATTTTGTATATTCTTTCAGCTTCTTCTAAGAACTTAATATAGTTGTCTAGCTCTTTGGATTTTTCATTATATTCCTTCTTATAATCCTCAATTTTAGCTTCAATAAGGGCTATTGATTTTTCTAATTCCATTACTTTAGTATTGATTTTTTCTTCAATAACTGTTAATTCTTCAAGTTTCTTCCTTAGAGAAGTGATATTGTATTTGTTTAATTCGTTACGTATAGATTCTATTTCTTTTTCTATTCTTTCAAGATATTCTCTTCTACTTGATAACTCTCCCTGTATTTTATTTGTTTTTGCAGAGACTTTGTCGTATTCTTCCTTATAC
>WAML01000136.1 GCA_015522345.1 Desulfurococcales archaeon | reverse complement strand
GTATATACTAGTAACGGTATTCCCGATGCAAACCATGATATTGGATAAAATAATGCTATTAATACAGGGTCTTTTACGCCTATGTATAGAGCTGTCGCTATAGCTGTAGAACCTACTAGAACAGATAATGTGTTTCTCAGAAAACTAGCTAAACTGATCTTGAACAATGGGGTATCTGCTAGCTTAAATCCTTCTTCATACAAGTCTTTCTTCTCTAACGCAACAGATACTGTTGCAAAAATATTTGCTAAAACCATTACCAGGGATTCTAGAGAAAATATAATGAATAGCGGCCACGCACTCATATATTCGGGCCTAAATAAACTTAGTATAGGTTTAACCATTACCAAGATGAATGCTGTAGCACCAATATTTATTACAAAAGTAAGTCTAAGAACATCCTCTATGTCCTCACGAGAAGGAACCCTAAGTAATTTAGATAGTAGTGATGAAGTAAAAGCTTGAGAACTCTGTAATATAACACTACGTGGTATATACGAGATCCCGAGATATGCTGTAGCAGTTGTCGAAGCAGATAATGCTGTAAGTATAGGTCTTTCTATGTGAGTTGTTAATTGAGAAACCGTATTGAGTACTGGTATATAGCTATTTTTGATAATTCTAGTTACGTGTTTTTTAATGAATATAGGCTTTGGTATAACGATTTTTTCGTGTCTAAGAAATAATACATATAGTATTGTAGATGTAAATCCTGCTACTATAGTCGATAATAATAGCCCTAGTAGTTTCTGCAAGAATAGTACAACGAGTACATAGACTGTTATAACACGTACTGTATCTCTAATGATGTTTACTCTTGCTTCAATATAAGGTCTTGAACCAATAACTATCGATCTAAAATATCTATTGAATCCTGCATATATGATCATTAAACTAGCTATAACAAAGTATTCAAACCCCCATCCAAGTATTGAAGTATAGTATAAGCCTATTAAAGCCATAAGAGCAATAGCTATTGGTGCATATATCATCGTTAGTATTGGAGTTACAGCAACTATATCGTATCTTCTACGTGCATAGAATCTAGTAACCCACATATACCATATTCCATAGATGCTAGTAAGTACTCCAGAAACACCGAATATTGTTGTCCACAAACCATATTCTTCAACACTAAGCTTTCTAGTAGCTATAACAGCGAAGAGAATAGCTAGTAATAATCTATAAACTTGAGCAATATAATTCATTATAGTAGAATACCTAACTCTAACTTTCCTAGCTTCCTCTAATACCTCTTCTTCCATACCTCTACACAGCTCCCAATACTATATACTCGACAATTTCTTAACTATAAGCCACTTAGACCTAACTTTATCAAACCTATACTTAAGGCCAGAGGCTTCTAGAAGCTCAAGACTGGAGTCAGTATCTTCAGGAATAGGTAATCCTATAGAAGCAAATATGTATGGAGCTACATCCCAGGTATATACATAGTTACTTTTAAGGTTTACATAGTCTTCTACAGAAAATATCCCTATTGGGTGATGATCAGCTATCTTGACGTTGTCGACGAAGACGCTTTTACCTACTCTCCCCAAGAATACATCATCGCTTTTACTTCTCAATACAATATCGGGAGCCCGAGAAATACAATACCCTTCACCATACACACTATTAGGATCTAATGCATTAACATAACCAGACTTATTAAATAATTCTATGATATCATCCCTATTAATACCTGGAGCAAGGTATACATAATAAGGATCTGGAAGAAAAGCTTTAACCATATTATATGGTATAGTTCTTCTAGACTCTTTCTCCTTTTTTATCTTCTTCATTATATTCTTTATAAGTATTTTAAGCCTAACATGCTTCTTTATAAGAGAAACGATTTTTTGTTCAATAATACTACGTGATTTCCAGGAATACTCTATACTTCCTGAAGGTACTCCTTGTTCTTGAAGATATAGATATGGATTGAAAATTTTATGGTATATCTTAAATCCATGATCGCTAACAAATACTATTTTATATCTCTTCTTTTTAAATAATGCAACTACATCATTTATGGAATCGAGCACTTTACTATAGGCATCTATAGTCTCTCCTGCAATAAATTCTGGGTCTTTATGCATTATCCAGTCAAGTTCGCTAAATACTATAAACACTATATTGAAGCTATGTTCTTCTATAGTCTTTTTAATTGCTTTACTTATTAGATACGTTCTATGAGAAAGTGCCTTACTTATTTTTTTAATATCTTTTTTATACTCTTTAACTGCAATACTTTTAGAAAAAGCTTCACGAAGGTAACTATATTCTTCTCTATTAACCTTTACTATTGGACTCAGCCAGTCCGAAACAATAATGCAGTACTTATTAACGTATTCAGGTACATAGTATGTAGCTGGAAGATTTGCTACAAAACAACTCTTTTTATACAATGCCGATATCTCATGAAGTCTAGGATAGCATACTTCCCAGCCACTATAGAATTGTGAAATAAAGCCGTCGCCAGCCTTAATGATTCTATAGAAACTATACATTCCATGTTTTCCAGGATTTACTCCACTTGCAATACTATTCCAAGCTGGAAGAGTCAATGGAGGATCTGTGCTGATCAAATTGAATCTAGATGATTCGTCGAGTATTGCAGCAATTGTATTCCAATAACCTCTCCTGATTATGTTATTAACTATATCCCAAGAAACACCATCTATGCCTATAACAGCGATTTTCTCAGCCATCATACTACACCAGCAACTAGTTACAAGGATATTGTAAATCTATAATTATAATATTATTCCGTATTTTCTCTTAACATATTCCTTTAGAATTGAAGGATAATCTATATATTTTTCCTTACTATATTCTATTACCTCCTGAAGCAACTCCTTTATATGCATTTAAGCAACTCCTTATTCATCGCTTATATTATACAACTCCTTTATCTTATATATAACATAGTCATCCGAAATTATTTTAGACCCCTGGGATATTATCAGCTGAACTATCAACTACAAAATATTCGTCAACAAGGTCTTTTATCGATAATAGAGAAGGCTCTACCTAATCACTTCTACTGCATGTACAAATCAGACTCGGCCACCACGATTTACAGATAACTTTAGCTTGGTATTGTTTCATCCCCTTAACGCCCTATAGTAAGTAAAGCTACCAAAATCTT
>WAML01000135.1 GCA_015522345.1 Desulfurococcales archaeon | reverse complement strand
GTGAAAGGACTTGATATAGCTAATTTATCTACGATAGTTAAAGGAGATGCACGTTTTGTATCAGTTATTGTAAATGATAAATTTGATGGAAAGAAGCTAAAGGAGCTAAAGCTCCCTAAAGACACAAATATTGTTGCAGTATATAGAGGCGATGAATATATTGTTCCCAAGCCAGAACTACAGTTAAAGAAAGGTGATGAAATAGTGTTTATCACGAGATCATCCAATATAGAAGAAGTAAAGCATGTTTTTAATCCATAGCCGATCTCTAGAAAATAGCTTGTCTCTGAACGTCATAGATATTTTGACATGATATTATTAATTAAGGGTAAAGATATATCATATAGCGGGGTAATATATTTGAAGAAAATCTACGCTCTATACATGCTAGTGTTGTTAATAGGTATTGTAGTTGGTTTATTCATTTATAGTGTTGAAGCTGAAGCACTAGATAGTAATAGTGTCGATAAGACTTGCGTTATAAGAGATGTTAAAGATGTAGATATTGAAGTAGCTTCTGTAGACAGTAATAATGTAGTTAGGATAACTGTTTCAGCAAAACTACCTAATCCTGCATATAATATATACTTAGACAAATATGGAGTAAGTAATGGCACTCTCAATGTATATCTCATGAGTTGTTATAGAACAGATGTTGTTGTAGTACAAGTTATCACAGAGATCACTAAAAATTACGACATATATATTGGAAACAATAATGTGTCTAATATAAAGATATACCTTAATGGAAAACTTATTAGAGCAGAAACAGTAGCGACGGTGTTTAAAGGAGTATTAGTTGCTGAAGCAGTAATTAGTATTCAAGAAACTAATACTACGTATAGAGAACTAGGAAGTATTGCAGCTCCAAGTTCTATACCACAAGCGACAAATACAATAGAGTCTAGAACAACAATCTCTCCAAAATCTAGCGTGATCCAACAAAAGGAGTTGACTGAAGAAAAATACGTTATTTCTCCCAGTAGATACGAAGAAACTACCAGATATAGACTATATTATTCAACAGTTGCAGCATTGATTATTGCAGTTGGTGTTAGCCTTTTAGTCTGGGGCTTATTCAGGCTAAAATAGAATAGCCATGATATTCATAGATTCTTTAACTCGTCTCTTTAATTCATGATTTCGCCAAGATTGGTTCTATGGCAAGAGTTTTTGAGATACTAGTAAATATAACTAGTAAATATATACACTATAACTGTTATATACCATATTTATAGTATTAACATTTGATAATATTGATAGAGACGCTAAGAGATATTTAGAGGACTATCTAGGTTGGAGAGAGATTTACTTAATGCATACATTGTCTTAAGGAGAATAAATAGACCTGTAGGAGTTAGAGAATTCCAGAGGATAATGGGCTATAGAAGTCCCGGTAAAGCCAAGTATGTACTTGACAAATTAGTTAAAAATGGCCTTGCATATAGGAATGAAGACGGGAAATATATTGCTATTAAAGAACTCCCTTTAGAACTTAGTGAGTATATTGTGCTTAAAGGTGTTTTCGTACCTCGTCTTTTAACGTATGCTGTATTTGCTACAGTTTTTATTGTAGTGTTTATTCTCTTAAATAATATGTCTATAGAGTATATTTTCCCATTAATTATACCAGTAATTCCATATTATATTGAGTCTATAAGGCTTTTTAGAAGATTAAAGAGAATCTCTGAGTAGTAACTTAAGGACTATGCTTTAGTAAATCCATGATTATTCTTTTAGTATAATATATCCTGGGTGCTCAATACCTCCTACAACAACTCTATAATAGCCAAGAGTATCACTATATTGTAGTAGTCCTTCAATAATTCTATACCCTTCTTCTAAGAGCATAGGCAGAAATACGTTATCAAATGATACTACTTCCTTAATCAATACTTTATGTTCTAGCTTTGCTTTTTTCTCTAAAATATAGTATCTACTAATTATGGCTCTTGATGGAAACCCTACGCTTTTATGTGATGGCTCTACTAGAGCTTTTATCTTAATCGCTCCTTCGGTAGCCCATTTTTCTTCACCAAATCTCTCTAAAGCATTAGATGTATATGCAATAGAGTATTGCTTATTATAGCAAGTTACTCCTCTTCTCCACGATCTATATAGTTTAACTGCTTTATCTATGGGGATATTATATTTTCTACTTATTCTCTTGCCCCACTCAATTAACTCCTCTCCTTTAAACCCAGTAATACATTCTAAGGTATTGTTTTGAAATACTTCAATTACTTTATAAGAACATATACTATCGTATACTACATAGTCTAGATCACTATATCTTATAT
>WAML01000134.1 GCA_015522345.1 Desulfurococcales archaeon | reverse complement strand
TTGCTGGTGCTGGTGCTAATGTTGTTGTTTGTCAGAAGGGTATTGATGAAGTAGCACAACACTTCCTAGCAAAGAAAGGAATACTAGCAGTAAGAAGAGTAAAAAGAAGCGACATGGAAAAACTAGAAAGAGCAACAGGAGGAAAAATAGTCTCTAGTGTAAGAGACTTAACACCCAATGACCTCGGCTATGCAGAATTAGTTGAAGAAAGACGTGTTGGAAACGATAAAATGGTGTTTATCGAAGGATGCAAGAACCCCAAGGCAGTTACAATACTTGTACGTGGAGCAAATGATATGGTCCTAGACGAAGTTGAGAGAAGCATTAACGATGCATTACATGTATTAAGAAATGTCTTGAGGGAACCAAAGGTTGTCGCTGGCGGTGGAGCTCCTGAAATAGAACTTGCACTAAGGCTTAGAGAGTATGCCGAGAAAGTAGGTGGCAAAGAACAATTGGCTATAGAGAAATTTGCTGAAGCACTAGAAGAAATACCCATGATATTAGCTGAAACAGCTGGCTTAGATGCACTAGACTCTCTAATGAGGCTAAGACAGTTACACTCTGAAGGAAAGATTCATGCTGGAATAAATGTTCTAGACGGCAAAGTAGAGGAAGATATGACTAAAATCGATGTAATAGAACCTGCAATTGTTAAGAAACAAGTTATAAAGAGTGCTACAGAAGCTGCAACAACTATACTAAAGATAGATGATATAATAGCGGCTAGTCCTCTAAAGAAGGAGAAGAAGGGTAAGGAAGAAGAAGGCGGCCCCGGCAAATTTAAGTTTGAGTAACTAATGTAGGTTAGTTTTTTAAACAATTAATCTCATTCTACTTTATTCAGTTACATGTCTTTGTAAACATAGGGTGTTTCCAGCGTGATGAATAGTAGAGAAGAAACAATAATTGGTCCACCTAAGTTAACAAGATATGAAATCGCACGTATTGTAGGAGCTCGTGCTTTACAATTAGCTCTAGGAGCTCCTCCTTTAGTAGACGTTAATAAATCTCCTTCAAAAGACCCTGTAGCTATCGCTCTACTAGAATTATATGAAGGTGTTTTACCTATAACAATACGTAGGATGAGGCCGGATGGAAAAAGCCAACTCATTCCAGTCAGAAAATTATTACCCGGAGCTAGAGAGTATATACGAAGAACTCTCGAAAGTTGGAAACTCCATTAAATACATAAGGGAATATATAGTATACAACAACAGGATCTATGATATTTATATAGACAAGCCATTGAATGAAGAAAGTTTCATGAATGTCTATCGGAAACTCGTTAAAGAAAATAAAATGCCTATTCAAATGCGTATAATTGATGAAACAGTACTTAGGATTATACCAATTAAGAAGAGGAGAAATAGGCTTATCCAAATACTATTATTTATTCTTACTACGATTACAGTTGGTTTAACTGGATTTGGTTTATTACAAGGTTTCTATGAACTAATGTATTCTAGTGTATCAATCGATTATATAATGTTATGGAGTATACTCTATACAGTACTTTTCCTAGGAACACTAGCAATTCATGAACTCGGCCACTTGATTATGGCAAAGAAGTTTAATGTTCCTGCTTCAGGTCCCTACTTCATACCTGCACCACCTATCCAACTAGGCTTCATAGGTACATTGGGTGCAGTAATATCTATGGAGGGTATACCACCCAATAAAAGATCATTGGCATTATTGGGCATAAGCGGTCCGTTACTAGGATTCATAGCTGGTACTATTGTGGGTTTAATTGGTATAATACTATCTCCTTTAATGCCTGTATCTACTGCTGAACAATTTGTTGAAACAGGGGAACTTTCTACAATTCCCTATATGCCTTTAATGCTAATTCTATTGACTATGGTAAAGTATGTTCCAGAAAACTATATCATAATACTTCATCCACTAGCATTTATTTCATTCATAATCTTTATAGTTACGTTTCTTAATCTTATGCCAATAGGGCAATTGGATGGAGGCCATGTTATAAGAACTTTTACATCAGCTAAAATACACTCACTCATAGGGAATTTAGTCCTTGTAGTACTTATCC
>WAML01000133.1 GCA_015522345.1 Desulfurococcales archaeon | reverse complement strand
TTGTATCATATAGTATTTTTGGCAGAGATACAATTGTTTGTTAATATATAAACTATATCTCGGTAATACCATTGGTGTATCCATGGGTAATACCTACATTTATATGAGTGTATCAAGTAGCATGAATATTGTTTTCCTGAATTTAATTATAGCCTAGTATTTGAGGGACAAATATGTTGGATCAGAGAGGCTCTAGGGTTTTTAGAGGAAGAATGTTTTACATAAATGGTAGTAATAGAGTTGTAAGTTTTAAACTACCCGAGGAATTACTGGATGCACTAGATAGATATGTTGGATTATTAGGTTTTAAGAACAGAAGCGATTTAATAAGAACTCTTCTAGGAGCATTTATTTATGTATTAGAGCGAGCTGAGAAATACCAGATAGTACACAGAGGAGATTTCGAGTTATCAATAGAAGTACAAACAACTGACGGAACAAGTATAAAAGAGATTATAGACTTACGTAACCAAATACCATATATAAAGAACATGTATGAAAAAGCAATAAATATATACCATTGAAAACTCTATAGAAACACTAAAATCGATCGATCTTAAACTCAGTTTCCATTATAATATTACTTATACTAAACACAATCCCTTCCAACTAAGTGCCTATAATATTTAAGCCACTGTAATTATATATGATTCATAGTAGAATACACAACAATGGTTTATCGTATGGTGAAGAACTGGGCTGTCCCTCTGACTCCATGTGATGAAGTGGCCCCCTCACAGATCACATTCTTTTATAATAACGGGTTTCTTTAAAAATAATATTAACTATCTGTTGTTTCTAAGAAAATGATTTGTTAAAAATATTTAATGTATACTAGTTATACTTTTAGTTAAGCATATTTTCTTAGTTTTTCAACAATAATTCTAACAATATCAGCTGGTAAACCTATTTGATGGGCGAGCTGTTCTATTGGTACATCACCTAATTCCTTAAGAGCTTCTTTTACAGCTGTTTCTGCTTCAATATAGTATACTTTTCTACTTATTCTCCTACGAGCCACTAACCCTAGTCTATTAAGTTCAGCTAAATACCTTGATTCAATAGTTCTAGGTCTACCAGTTGCTTTAGCTAAATCTTCTGCTGTAGCCTTCTTTAATTCAATAACAGCTTTTAAAGTTCTCCAAAGCGGGGGACTTAAAGCTATACCTCTATTCATGAGAAACCTTATGTCATAAATGCTACAATATTCTTCAGACACTTCCCCTACCTCCATTAATTAGTTCTCAAGACATACTGTGTGGTAAAACGCCTATTTAAATGTATTTTTTACTCAATAATTATTACTAATTTATTAACATTTGTTAATGTAAAAAACATCATAATTATAATATATAGGTACTCTATATATAGCTTATATTACTCTAGTAATAACCTAAGATATACTAAGCACGTGCACTAGTATATATTATAGCTATTTTTGTAAACCGTATTTTCTCATAATGTAGTATGTTATTAATCTGACTCCAACACCAGTTGCTCCCTTAGGATAATATGGTTTTTTAGGACCATGTTGTTGTACCCAAGCTGTACCAGCAATATCTAGGTGAGCCCAAGCTGTATTCTCTACAAACTTGCTTAGAAAAGCTGCAGCAGTAATAGCTCCTCCAGGTCTTCCACCAACATTATTTATATCAGCTACTTCACTCTTCAATTGCTCATAATATTCTTTCCATAAAGGCATTCTCCATAGTCTTTCGCCTACAAATTCTCCTACTTCAGTTAATTCTTTAGCGAGTTCATCATTGTTGCTGAATAACCCTATAGCGTGATTGCCTAGTGCAACAATTATAGCTCCAGTTAATGTAGCTAGATCGATTATTTCTCTCGGACTATAGTTCTTCTCTATATACGCTAGAGCATCAGCAAGAGTTATCCTCCCTTCAGCATCAGTATTTCCTACTTCAACAGTTAATCCATTATACATTCTAATGACATCTCTAGGCCTATAAGAGTCTGGGCCTGGCATATTCTCTACAGCTGGAAGAGCAACTACAAGATTTACTGGAAGCCTTAGTTTAGCAGCAGCTCTTATAATTCCTAAAGCAGCAGCTCCACCGCTTTTATCAAACTTCATATTATACATACCTTCAGCAGTCTTTATGTCTAGACCGCCTGCATCAAATGTCACAGTTTTACCAATAACAGCTATATCCCAAGAATCTCTATTAGAACCTTTATACTCAAGTATTATAAGTCTAGGTTCAGAGCTACCTCCTCTACCAACAGCAATAATGCCATTTAACCCTTGTTTCTCTAGCTCTTTCTTACGTAGAACCTTTATTTTAAGTCCAAGCTCTTTCGCAAGTTTCTTAGCTTCATCCTCTATTTTATCAGGATTCATATCAGAAGAAGGTGCATTTGCTATATCCCTGGCATAGTTTACTGCTTCAGCTATTATAATGCCTTTCTCTATCTCCTTAGAATAATCCTTCTCATCTATAACACTATAGTATATCTCCTTAAGCTTAACCTCCTTCTTTTCCCTAGCCTTATACCTATCACCTGGATCATATAGAGTCATTTCAACTGATATAACAGATTGTTCTATGGCACGAGAATAATCTATATCTATGTCGGGGATATGGATAAGAAGTTTCTCACTATAATCCTTTACTTTAGAAACTATATTAGCTACAGCTATTCTCAAGCCCTCTAATCCTTCATCTCCTATACTAGCTACAACATACCTTTTAATACTGTTTACGTTAACATAGAATAGAATTACTTCACCAGCTTCTCCTTTAAAATCACCTATTTTCACGCTATGTTTGAAGATATTACTGAATTCTTTATCGATATCCTCTATTAATTCATACTTCTTCTCTTTAACTAAAACAGCTAATGTATCGCAACTAGATCTAAGAATCTCTCCTTTATAGAATACATGTTTAACCAATTAAATCACCAATAGATAATCCTATAATTATCATAAAGACTATATCTCTCTTGTTGAATAAAAATATTATAGCAACAAATACTTATCTATTATGATGAAGACCTTTGGAACCGAAAATATCTTGTGAGGAACCCGCCCTTGACTGAAGTAAATGTTTAATCTACACTACTTTACCAAGCCACATAGTGGAACTATAGAGTTCATTAGGTGTATGGAGTAGTAATCAATTAATAGGAGTGGCTATGTATATTATCACCAGTAATGTATATCGAATATAATTGATAACGTATTCTATAGTCATTGAGGTAGATATGATATGTTGATTGAAATTAGATGGCATGGTAGAGGAGGACAAGGTGCTTGGACTGCCTCAAACCTCTTAGCTATGGCAGCAGCCTACGACGGTAAACACGTGCAGAGCTTTCCAGCATTTGGTCCAGAAAGATCTGGTGCGCCAATACTAGCTTTCACAAGAATTAGTGATGAACCTATAGAAATACATAGTATGGTGTATAATCCAGACATAGTTATAGTACTTGATCCAACTCTACTAGGACCCCATATAGTCTCTGGATTAAAGAAAGGCGGTAAAATAATTGTCAATTATAAAGGGGATCCAGATAAGCTCTATAAATTACTAGGTATTAATAAAGGAGAGTATAGTGTATGGGTTACTCCAGCTACAGAGCTAGCTCTAGAGATCCTTAAGAGAGCTATAACAAATACAGCCATGATCGGGGGGTTATTGAAAGCCACTGGTATAGTTTCTTTCGAGAGCATAGAGAAAGCTCTCAAACATCGTTTTCCCGGCCCATTAGCAGAGAGAAACCTTGAACTCGTAAAGAAAGCACATGAATTAACCCAGGAGGTGTAATTCATAAATGGCTTCTCAGCCTAAAGAACCTCGTGGTTGGAAAGAACTACCTCTTTCAGCCCTACCATATAGGTTGTCAACAGACTATAAAACAGGTGATTGGAGAGCCTTAAGGCCCGTTATAGACTATAATAAATGTACTAAGTGTATGCTATGCTGGCTCTTCTGCCCAGATATGGCTATTATATGGGATGGAGAAAACGTTGTAGTTAACTACGACTACTGTAAAGGCTGCGGTATATGTGCTCATGAATGCCCTGTAAAAGCTATTGAAATGGTTCCCGAAACAAGTAGTTAAAGGTGATCCGTATGGCCGAAGCAAAGGAAATCCCCCGTATACCCCCTGAAAAACAGGTTCTCATGACAGTTAACGGAGATGAAGCAGTAGCTTATGCTGTAAAACAAAGCTTAGTAGATGTAGTGGCAGCTTATCCAATTACTCCACAGACGATCATAGTGGAGAAATTCAGTGAATTCGTTGCAAACGGAGAAGTTCATACAGAATTCATACCCGTGGAAAGCGAGCATTCTGCAATGAGTGCTTGTGTAGGTGCTGCAGCAGCTGGAGCAAGAGCTTTTACCGCAACAGCAGCCAATGGACTCGCTCTCATGTGGGAAATACTATATATCGCGGCAAGTCTTAGACTACCAATAGTACTAGCTGTAGCAAATAGAGCATTATCTGCCCCCATAAACATACACTGTGACCACAGCGACGCATATGGAATGAGAGACGCTGGCTGGGTACAGTTATTTGTAGAAAATAGCCAGGAAGCATATGATACAACAATACAAGCATTCAAAATAGGTGAAGATCCAAGAGTACTTCTACCAGTAGCAGTAAACCTAGATGGATTCTTCCTAAGCCATACACTAGAAGATGTTAGAATGCTACCGGATGAAGTAGTGCATGAATTCCTCGGCGGATACCGTAAAGTAGCTAAAACCTATGTTGACTATCTAGGAAAAGAAGTTGAAGTAAAACTTGACCCAGCCAATCCACTTAGCTTCGGACCATTAGACCTATATGACTACTACTTCGAACATAAAATGCACCAAGTTGAAGCAATGAAGAACGTTCCTGAAGTTGTTAAGAAAGTTAATGAAGAATGGTATGAACTAACAGGCAGAAGATATGGAGACGGTATACTAGTCCCCTATGCTGTAGAAGATGCCGATGTAATAGTCACAGTACTAGGCAGTACATCAGGTACTGTAAGAGCTGTTGTTAAGAAATTAAGGGAGAGAGGCTATAAAGTAGGAATGGTTAGAATTAGATTATTCAGGCCATTCCCATTCAATGAATTAAAAGAGATACTAAAGGGAGCTAAAGTAGTAGGTGTAATGGATAGAGCAATAAGCTTTGGAAGCTATGGACAGAGCTTCTTAGAGATCAATACTGCATTATATGATCTAAAGGAGAGGCCTTTACTCGTCAACTATGTCTATGGACTAGGAGGAAGAGATGCACCTCCAGAACTGATAGAGAAAATGTTCATGGAGTTAATTGAAGTAGCCAAGACAGGAGAAGTGAAAGAGAGACTTAGGTTCTTAGGTGTTAGAACATAAGAAGGGGTGAAGTACATGGCTCAGGTTAAACAAGTTAAATCTCCTTATGAAATAATCGTATTTGAACCTGGTAAAAAATACAACCTACCATTACAGTTTAATTTAAGGAAATTAGCTGAAGAAAGAAAGCCAATGATACTTCCAGGACATAGACTTTGTGCAGGCTGTGCAGCTCCCATAATTGTAAAACTAGTTAGCTTTGCATTAAGAGGCCCAACAATCGTTGTTAATGCTACAGGCTGTCTAGAAGTAGCTACAACAATATTCCCATATACAAGTTGGGCAGTACCATGGATACACAATGCCTTCGAGAATGCCGCTGCAACAGCTAGTGGTGTAGAATCAGCATTGAAGGCTATGAAGAAAACTGGTAGACTACCATACGATCACGTTGATGTGATAGTGTTTGCGGGTGATGGAGGAACTTTCGATATAGGACTACAGTCCTTAAGTGGTATGGCTGAGAGAGGACATGATGTACTTTACATACTATATGATAACGAAGCCTACATGAACACTGGTATACAGAGGTCAGGTGGAACTCCACAATTTGCATGGACAACTACAAGTCCTGTAGGAAAAGTTATCCCGGGTAAAACACAGGAGAAGAAACCCATAGCAGACATTATGGTTGCCCATAGAATACCCTATGTAGCTACAGCTACTCCAGCACACTGGGCAGACCTTATGAGAAAAGTACGCAAAGGACTAGAAGTTGAAGGACCTGCATTTATTCACGCACTAAGCAGCTGCGACCGTGGATGGAGACACGATACGAGTCTTGCCATAGAAATTAGTAGGAGAGCTGTAGATACATGCTATTTCCCACTATGGGAGTGGATTAGAGGCAAAGGATATTACTTAACAGATCGTAGCTTAGTAATAGCTAAGAATCCAAGACTTAAACAACCTATAGAGAAATTTGTAGAAGTACAGGGCAGATTCAGACATCTACTAAAGCCAGAGAATAGACACTTATTGAAACAATTACAAGAATATGTTGACGCTGTATGGGATGATCTACTAAATAGAGCTGTTAATGCACCTAGATAATAAAAAATCAAATATTTTTTGATTATCCTCTCTTTACAATAGATGGTTAGATCATATACTTATACGTGCTTCTATAAGTACAGATGGCGTTTCCTCATATATTTCATAGTTTTTCTCAAAACTATACCTTCTATTAATCTCTCTACCTAAGCCTATTATTACTTCATTTAACTTTTGTATAGGTATGAGTATTTCATTCACATAAACGGGCTCTAGTTTATCCTTATATGCTATCCAGGAGTTCTCGGGCAAAAATCTTATGTAGTTTCTCCATATTTGTACTTCAGCAATACTATTTACTACAATACTTCTCCTAGATTCAAACAACATTTCATCAATACTCCAGTCACCACGTTTTACAATTAATTGAGTATAAAATGGTATAGACATAGTGAATAAACCTCTTGCATTACCGGGTCTACATTCTCTATTACATGTAGTCCTAGTATGCATGTAATCAACTACTGCACCATCTTCAACTAGTGTCCTCCTACTACTTGGATACACTTCATCATCAAAAACTCTTTGGAGAGGGCCTTTATGAAATGGATCCACAGTTATTGTTACTCTTTCACTAAATCTATAACCCAGTGGTAATCTTAAGTATTCATTAGCTTTTAGTAAATGAGCTATTTCATGAAAGAAAGCAGCTGAAGCATCGCCAGTTAATACAACATGCCATCTCCCAGTATAAGCAGGATTAAATGTTTTTGCCCTTGCCTGTCCGACTATATTGTTAACTAAATTATGCATGGAGTCTTCAACATACCTCCAAACTTCATTTATACTATTGCCAGCAATAATTGCTCCCGATGATACAAGTCTGCCCATGTATAACGTATATGGATATAGATATAGTTCATATAGTACTCTGTATTCTTTAGCTACGGCATTAGTCGTTTTTACAGATATTTCTTTACTAACACGTTTACATACACCTATTACTTCGGAATCCAATTCTTTTTCTTGGAACAATCTATTTATATATAATACAATTTCCCTCAGACTAGAACAATTATTTTCTTTACCGATTTTTATATGGCCGGAATAATACTTGTCATTATACCAGTTCACTTTATCTACACAATGACTAGTGTTTAGTAATGCTATTTCGTATAATTTATTAAAGTCACTTATTGTAGTAGAAGACGCTATACTTAAACAATTATTCTTTAATACTCTTACGCCATATATAGTATTTGTATATTCATTATGTTCTATACTCTTGCCTCTAGAACTTATTTCAATAATATGTTCTCGATACACGATGTTATCTAAGTACTTGAGGCTCCTCATAATTATTCTCTATAAGTCTCTACTATAGTTGTTTAATTAATAGCTTTTCTACTACATCTGAAGCTCATATGAATAACTAAGTTATATTCACTTTACGGATTAAGATATATGTTGAGAAAGTATTAGGGAATGATAAATCTAATTTCAAATTAAACTAATTTACGTATAAAGAGCCGAAAGGGCTGATTGAACTAAAGGTTATTGCTAAGTATTTTTAGAGAATTTATTAAATAATTAGTGGGATACGTATGTTAGACGATATCGCACTAATTAACATAGCTTTGATAATAGTCTTTGTAATTGCAGGTGTCTCTGTAGTACAATTCTATAAGGGTAGGAGGAAAAACTTACGAATACTGGAATCTAGTATTAGAGCTTTAGAGAAGATTCTTGAGCCTAAGGATAAAAACTATGTTATTATAGGAATCTATGTAGGATATAATGCTATATATAAAATATTTAGAAAAACTCTTACTACAGCTGAGGCAACGATACTCTTGCTTCCTCGTCAGAGCCTATTATATATGCCAGTGGCTAAACTGGCATCGAGATTCGATAGAGTATTTCTAGCGTTCAATTATAGTAGAGACATGTTTGTTGAAGCACATGTAGTAAAGAAAGGATACTATAGACTTGGTATAAGACATGTAATAAAAGGAATAAGTAAAATGAAGATTGAGAGAATAAAAATTAATGGAAAAGACTACTACCTTGTATATACACAGAGGTCTATGGCACAGAAATTACTAGACTTCGTTAAATCTCTTAATAATCCATTAATTATAAACCACATAGCAATAGTACCTAGTATAAAGAGACTATATATTGCTGCTAAACTTGATATGCATAATTTTATAGATTTCTTAAGAAAATCAACGAATTTAGCTCTAGACCTTGCTTAACTCCATATCAATGTATAAGCTTATACTTTTTAACTACACAATAAAGTGAGAGAGTCGAGACAACTATATCAGCTACTGCTCCAGGATTAATCTTCCTATCATGAAGTTCTTTATCAAAATCCCGTAGTAAGTTATAGAATCTCTTGTCTCCCACATACTCCAATATCTCTTTTGCTCTACTACTAACATATTCCGCTACATCAACTCCATGTTCTCTGGCAATGACTGTATCTATATTATTGCTTAGTATATACAGGTATGTTCTTACAGTACATTCATTAAATACTTCTTTACTATTGAGGCAGGCTACGAAGTATCTTAGTGCATTCAATGATCTAGGGTAGCCTTCAACTATTTCCCTAGCTACTAAGTCTCGTGAAGAACTAAACAATAGTATATCCCATAGTCTATAATTGTTTTTAACTATTTCCTCTTTATACCTTCTATTCCAGACATTTGGGTATTTACTTGTATAATCCGATGGCCTAATGTATTTAGGCGAGGCTTTTCTTACAGCTTTATAAAATTCGAGAGCATCATAGGTTGTAGAATGTTTTTTCACAATATCAGTAGCTGTAATAGCTGTATCTCTAGGATTATCTAGTTTGCCTACATGAGTTTTAATTAGGTAGCCTATTGACAATGCAAGTGGTGTTAGAAGAAGCATTGAGCCTAAGCACGTATTTCCTCCTCCAGATAACTTCATAGAATTATGGAGCACATTATATACTATATCACCAATAACGTATTTGTACTTCCTGGATAAGGCTAGTCCATAACCTCTTTTAATAGCTTTCAAAATCCATGGAACAGCAACTATACTTGTTAGGATAAAGTCTTCAAACCATATATCCTTATAATTCTTAAGCCTATGTACATTACCTGGTTTAGGATAACCACTTACTTCTAAAGCTATACCACAAGATAATAGTACTGCATATTCTTGAAACAAATTACGTCTAGGCATATACAATCCTCGCAAACAATTATTATTGATAAAAGCTTATCTTTTCTTCAAAATATATATTTTAGCAGAATATGATGAGGCTTAGTAGGGGGCTTAGGGAGACAAATATAATGACCCCGATGGCCTGAAGCGCCCTGCTGAACCACGGGCGTCTAAAGTATAGATTATTCTAGAGGCACTAGTTACTACTTAAGCTACATCATTTAATTTAATGTAATAACTGAATATATTATCCGATAGAGGTGATGATATGGAGTGTGATATTGTTTTAGAAATTAAAGGAAGGAACAACTATGTTAAATGGACTTTAAAACAATGGTTCTATGAAGTAAAGGATCTTTTGGAAAATGAATATAATACAAAATTGTGTTTGAAAGATATAGAAACACTTGATGAAGATCCTAGTATCGAGTATAGAGGAGAAGTAATTGTAGTAGGATTACCAGGTGAAGAAGGGTATTTAATAGAGTTGCTTAAGAAGTTATTGGATAAAATTATAAAGGCTCAAACCTAGTATATCTCTTTACTTCGTATCCTCTGCTAAGGTACTCTCTATAGACACTTAAGAATAGTCTATAGAAGGGTTTTTCGAGAGGCATCTTTATATCTTCTTCACCTTCTTCTGAGACTACTATAGCTCTATCTTCTCTTGTTATTTCACCAATAACTTCTACGAGAAAACCTTTATTTCTTAGATAATCTATTACCTTACTAACATAGTCTTCTTTTACCGTAGCTATAAGTGTGCCTTCACTTGTAGTATAACATGGATCTATGCATGTTTTTGAGAACTCCATATATGTATCAAGGATCTCCTTGACAAGAGGGTCTAAGAATAATTTCTCCTTGTATATTCTTACTCCATAACCTGATGCCAGAGAAAGTTCTTTAAGTGCACCACATACACCGTTTTCGGTAGCGTCATGCATACTTGTAACAATAGTTTTTAAGCCCATTTTAGAAAGTGTGAGAGCATCTTCTACTACACTTTGCATAAAAAATACTCTATCTATTATTTCTCTAGCTTTTGAAAAACCATATTTTTTAATGAGTATTTTTGGAAAGAATGCTGCTAGTGTTGCCGCTGTTTCGACAGCTAATCCCTTCACCATAATAATCTTTTCTCTAGGTCTAGCATTTCGTGTAGAGACATATTCTCCACGCCTAGTTACTCCAATAACCATTCCTCCACCCACCATAGGAAAACGTACTCCACTATACCTCTCCAAGTGACCCCCAGCTATAGTAAGCCCTATTTCATTAGCTACAACATGTATATTGTACCATAACTCCCTAATTTCATCATCATGTATACTTAGTGGTAGATTCATGTCGATGAATAAATACTTTGGTTTAACACCAGAGACAGCTACATCACTAGCTAATACATGGATTGCGTACCAAGCAGCTTTATACCATCCATACTCAGGTACAATAAACAAAGGATCTACTGTTACAACTACATCATATTCTCCTATAGAGATGACAGAGAAATCTACCCCAATCATGGGTTTTTCAATAATATTTTCATCAGGTGCCCCTAGGAAACGGAATACATGGTTAATAAATAGGTCTTGTGAAGGCTTACCGTACGCCTCCAATAGATTACACCTAAAGTATAAGTTGACTAACTACAATAAAAACATATTCTGTATATCTC
>WAML01000132.1 GCA_015522345.1 Desulfurococcales archaeon | reverse complement strand
AGATAATACCATTCATATATTTCGTGAAGTAATAGCCCTAGTGTAGAGGGCTTAATAGAGATTTATTGTACACCGGGCGGTGGTGGGAAGACGTTGTATACTGAGATACTTAACATTGTCGTGGGTGATGGGCTCCTCAGCATGATATATTTTGTCTTCCATACTTATATATGTTTGGTATATCCTATGTATAATGGTATTACTAGTACTCTAAAACACCTTCTTCAAATATATGATCGTTTCTCTGCAATGCAGCAACAACTACTAGATCTGATGGAGTTTCTTCTCTAGCAAAGATTCTTGAGAGAATCATATCTATTAATTCTTCTCGAGAAGGCGTTCTCCCTATAGCCATGGTTTTTCCATTAATAACTATTTTAGGTAAATCAGGGTTCATTAACCCTATTGGGTCATGAACCCATATGTGATAGGGAATTACTTCAACCCATACTCCATACTTATCTAGTATTTCTTGTGCAATATCCCATACTAGCTTTAGAGCTTTTTCACTCTCTTCATCAAATCCTAGGTATAGAACTACTTGTACTCTAGGAGGATCTAGTTTTCTATCCAAGTAATCACCCGTTTAATATTGTCTTACAAACGATCTACTTATATATTGAGGGACTAATTCCTTATTTGATAGAATTTGATAGAATCTCTTAGAGATCTTTGGCCAACTAAAATTGTTTAAGTAGCCTTTTAATTGGATAGTTAAGTGGGAAGATCTCGGTTTAGAAAGTATTTGTAAAATACTTCCTTATATTCGTAAACTTATTTTCCAGCAAACTCCTTTTTAACAGGATAAATTGCTTCTTTAGGAGCTTTATTAAAGGGTTCAAGATACTTTCGTAGTACCTTAGGTATTATAACTACTCCATCAGGTTCTTGGTAGTTTTCAAGGATCGCTGTAATTGTTCTTGTGCTAGCAATTGCTGTACTATTTAGTGTATGGACATATTCTTTCTTCATACCCTTCCTTCTTATTAAGCGTATTCTGAGCCTATAGGCTTGCCAATCAGTTACGTTACTACAGCTAACCATTTCCCTATACTTTCCTTGAGCAGGCATCCAAGCTTCTAAGTCATACTTCTTTGCAGCAGGAGCTCCTAAGTCGCCGCTCGCTATATTTACTATTCTATAGGGTATTCCGAGTCCTTGGAATAATTCTTCAGCATTTCTTATCAATTCCTCCATTATATCCCAGCTTTCCTCTGGTTTTGCAAATACAAATTGTTCGACTTTGTGAAACTGGTGTACACGGAATATTCCCTTTAAATCTCTACTTCCTGCTCCAGCTTCTTTCCTAAAACAAGGACTTATGCCAACATATTTTAGTGGAAGGACTTCTTCAGGTAGATCTTCGTTGTAATGTAGTGCGGCTAGGCTATGCTCGGCTGTAGCTATTAAGTATAGATCTTCGCCTTCAATTTTATATATTGCATCTTTAAAAGTATCTAAGTCTATAACTGCATTCATTATCTTATATCTAAGCATATATGGAGGTAAGACTAAGGTATATCCTTTACTCGTTAAATGATCCAGTGCATAAGCTAGTAAAGCCATATCAAGCCATACGAGGTCATCAAATAAATAATAGAATCTACTACCAGCTACTTCAGCTGCTTTCAAAGTATTTCCTAGCTTGAGAATATATTCCATCATATCTGCATGTCCAACAGGCTTCCAATCAATTACTTCATACTCTATCTTAAATCCATATTTCTCGGTTTGTTCTTTAAATTGCTCTATATAGCCTTTCCAAACTCTGGGTTTACCCCAGAATCTAATAGGGACATTATATGTATCATCAGGGCCTATTGGCACACTTTCGTGAACTATATTAGGTAGGCTCCAAAGAGCTTTTTCTCTTTCCATTTCAAGATTCTTTAACTCAGCCTCCATAGATTCAAGTTGTTTTAATAACTTCTTTGCTTCTTCAATAGCTTTTTCCCGATCTACGCCTTTGAGCTTGGGTATGTTTCTACTAATAACGTTGTGTTTATGCCTTAACTCGTTTATTTGTGTTAAAAGCTTTCTCCATTTTATATCAAGCTCTCTAGCTCTATCAACTATAGCTGGATCCATAAACCTCTTTTTTACATACTCCTTTAACTTATCAGGGTTATTTCTTAAAAGCTCTAGTATACTCCAGCTCAATATAGTACACCTACAGAAAATCAACTTCTAGAGCAAAGTTAAAAACATTG
>WAML01000131.1 GCA_015522345.1 Desulfurococcales archaeon | reverse complement strand
GTTTCAAGCATTTTCTTTAGAAATTCTTCGCCTTTACGTGCTTTTGCTTCTACAACTACTCCTTTCTTAAAAACTAGTTTAACACCTTCTACTTCAACTCCTCTCCATACAGCAGGATAATCGAATTCTACATAGCCTTCTACACTATCTTCTATAGGTGCTGAAAAGACTTCTCCTCCTGGCATATTGTATTTTCCATCATCGTTTATCCATATCCTACCATCAACTCTAAGATACAGGTCTATTCCAGGTCCTTCGTATTTTAGCTCACTAACTTTATTGAGGAAGTCAGCTATTTTCTGTTGTTCTCTAGCTTTCTCAATCCATGCCTTTATAGGATCTTCTTTATCAACCATAGTAGCCTTGTATACAAAATCCTCATACTCTAGTATAGACATACCAGCTTCTTGAGCTAGAGCTTTGGTGGGATAAGGAGCTATATTCCATCTAAGTTCTTTTCTAGCACTTCTCTCAAGGAATATCCTAGTTATTTCAAAACGTGCTTTACTCCTCTTCTTCATCTTCTCAGGATCAATCCCCATTAAATGCTTAGTGTGACTGGGGCTAAGTATTCTTATTACTACATTTACTTTCTCCATAATCTCTTTCTCTAGCGGACTAACATATTCTAGGATGTAGTCGGGAGCATATCTATAGAAGATCTCGCTCAATACTTCATCTTGTATATTTACTTGTAGAGGATACCCTCCATTAACTAGTACTTCTCTGTAGATTTCTCTAAGGAGTGGAAGAGACTCTATTCCACCACCTATAACTACTTCATCTCCCTTCTTTACTTCTACACAATAGTTAACAATAAGTTTAGCTAACTTCCTAGTACGTGGGTCAACCATAGACTAACCACCTAATGAAGAATACTATAATTCACAAATAGTTCTAAAGGATAATTAAGTTTATTGAATACTTCAATAATATCTCTAAACTTTTACTCTACTACTTATGGTATTCACGTATTTTCTCGATCATGTATTTCGCTAGAGATTCTTTTCCAGGAAATTCATTGGGAGGAGCATAAACTACATGAACATCTTTAATTAGCTCTGCTTGAGTAGCAAGTTTCTTGTCTCCAGTAAAGAATATTACTCTATATCCCTTCCTAGCTAGATCCTCTAATAAATTTAATATATCAAAATCGTCTCTAGCGGGCTGTTTTACCACATTACCTATTTTCACCGGCTTCTCAATACCTCTACCAACAATTTCATGTATTTCGGATTCAGGGAATTCTCTTGAAAGTATATTTGTGAAAAACCCTTTATACATTTGATCGATAACTATGGATAAACGCTCCTTTCCATCAACTCCTTTAACAGTAGGTGCTTCAACAGGCTCTTGACCTTCACTAAATAAACCAATTAATTCAACTACTTCATCTGATGTAAGAGAAGCAATTAATTCTCCCCGGAAGATCTTGCCTCCACCACTATCTATTACTGCCTTTAATGCATCTCCGAAGGAATCATATACTCTAATACTACCATTCTTTAATACAACAATATACAGGGTTTTCATAGACACTTTAATCCTCCAAACACTTGCTTCTTTAACTAAATTTTATCATTCAAAGATATATCCTTGTCCATAAAAATATAGCACTAATATTTTAAACTGTATCTATAATATTGATAAGAGCTTTGTTAATCTAATTGCTCTTCTAATACTATTTAATCCATTATTGTATAGAGTGTTCCATGCTCTACAAGAAATTGATACATAGCTTATCGATGAAGCTATAGACTTAATTATTTTCTTGAAATTCTTCAATTCTAAACGTATATTTGATGTTACAGGAGTGATTCCTATAGCTATCTTAGGTTCCTTAGTAAACTGGTTTATAGAACCATGTATTACATTAATTAAATCTGGATTATTTGATAGAATTTCTGCATCAATAACTATAAAGGATATATCATCTATTTCAGAGATCATGCTCAATAATATATTGTCTGGTTTACTACAAAACATTATCCCTTGGAGCTCTGCATCACTATACCTTATACTCTTGTAGAGTAGTTCTCTTAAGAGACTCCAGTTCCAAGGCTTAGGAGGATAAGGGTCTGGAAACGATTTAGCTAATAAACCATCTACATCAACATATAGTACAGTATTTAATCCAAGACTAGTTATTTCTCTAACTATTTTATTCACGAGATAAGGTATTGTATCAATAGCTACTTCAGGAGCATCTTTGAGACGGTTATCTCCTTTATTCAATTTCTCGACGAAATACCAAGGACTAGGTATTATAAATCCTTTATACTTCTTCCCTGAAGACCTCAGCAGAGGCGCAGAGTACTCAAATTCATTTATTAGTAGATTAGGAAGCTTACGTTTTTTATGGAGACCTGTGATGAAATACCTATTATCCTTCTTCCTTGCTAAACCTATATTGACTAAGCTATCTAAATACACTTCTTCAAAACTTCTTAGGAGAGGCGGAAATGGTATGTAGATATCTTCTTCAAACTCTATATCAAGTATTATATCCAGTAGATCCTTCTCGAATCCTCTCGGATAATATATAGGAGTTAGAGTTCTCAACTCGCTTTTCTTCTTCACTATTTACCAGCCAGTACTTTATTGCTTAGAGTCGTTTTTCAATATTTAAATACTATAGTATAGTATTTATTTCCCTATTAGAGAATGAGTGCATCTGTCAAACAGAATGCGATTTAATAGTTAAAACAACTGTATAGAGTGGTAAATATTGGTGCCTGAAACAATTATTGCTGACCTACTACTTCTTCTATCAATGATGATATTGCTTGCAAAGTTTCTCGAAGAAACTATGTCTTATAAAGGATACCCGCCTATATTGGGCGATATATTAGCTGGTATAATACTCGGTCCTTCTATACTGGGTATACTGGACAAAGATGTGATAGAAGAATTTGGGTTAATTAAGTGGATCGGTATTATAAGTCTTTTATTCATGGCTGGCCTAGAAACACGTTTTGAAACATTTATAAGGAGTATAAAACAATCGTTTCTAGTCGCCTTAGGGGGTATTGTTGCATCTTTTACACTAGGCTATGTAGGAGGGCTTCTAATAGGCTTCTCCTCTAGCGAAAGCTTGTTCTTGGGAGCAATACTTACTGCTACAAGTGTTGGCTTAACTGTAAAGACTCTAGCAGACATCGGTGCTTTAGGTACACGACTATCTACTGTAATACTTGGAGCAGCAGTACTTGATGACGTAGGCGGTTTACTAGTACTTGGTATTACAACAGCTATAGTAGTTTCTGGATCTACTAGAATAATCGACTTAGCGATAACAGCTAGTATAGCAATAGTATTCTATATAGCAGTAGTTGTTTCTCTACACAGGACTTCAAGAACTATATGGAGAGGTATAACTAGGATAGCTCATTTAGAAGATACCAATATTGCTCTACTACTCGCTCTAACACTAGTTATTGCATGGGCTAGTGTTAAAGTTAATTTAAGCCTTGTTGTAGGAGCTTATGCTGTAGGACTAGCTTTTAGTGAAATAAGTGGTATAGATAGGATCGTTAGAAGATTTAGTCTAATACCAAATATATTTGCATCAATATTCTTCGTTATATCAGCTGCAACTATAGATATAAAACCCTATATCCTAGACCTCCAGAACCTCTATATAATGGCGTATATAGTGGGGCTATCTATTATTGGAAAAGTACTGGGTTGTGGAATAGCTGCTAGAATAAGCGGTTTTGATTGGAGGAGAGCACTCTTCATAGGCTTTGGTATGATGCCTAGAGCTGAAGTAGCTTTAATAATTGCCTCCATAGGCTTAGCCTACAAAACGGTATCGCTCACTGTTTTCGCTGGAGTAATTCTAATGATCTACGTTACTAGCTTATCTACTCCTATAACTCTATCCATACTATGGAGGAATATTAAGGGTAGGAAGTAAATATTCAATGCCTCTTTACAACAAATCTCTTAATCCTAAGTCTTACAACATCAATATCTTCCCCGGAGAACACTATCCTTAAGAGCGGTGGAGTAACTATATTTGTTACAATCACTACTATGAGAGCAGCTAAGTAAACAGATGTATCTAATACCCCAAAAGAGACAGCAGTATAAGCCGCTATAATAGCGAATTCGCATCGCGGAAACAATCCTATAGCTATTCTCATGACGGAACGAGGCGGGAAACCAAGTATAAATGAAGTAAGTCCAGCACCAAGTAGTTTTCCAGCAAAAGCAGCTAATACCATCAATATATAGAAAGTAATTAATTCAGGTCTAAGAGCAGTCCTTAGATCTAGTTCTGCAGCAGTTGTTACAAAGAATACTGTAGAGAATATTATAGCTAGCTTACGTATAGCTTCTCTAGTCTCTCTTAATCCACGAGCTTCAGATAATGCTAGACCTGAAGCATATGCTCCTACGAGTGGTGATACCCCTACTTTGCTAACAAGATAAGCTGCTCCAGCAAAAATAGCTATAAGCATTGATATAAGGGCTTCCTCTACATGCATTTTACTTGCAATCCTTACTATATGATTAGAGAATCTATGTAGTATATACAGGATTGCAGCCCATACACCTAAGGCCTCAAATAGAGTTGTGAAAACACTAAATATATTTAGAGACCCTAAAACAACTATAGATGATCCAATAGATATTGTTATCAACGACGCTAGGTCATCTAATACAGCTATCTCCATAATAGTATATCCTTCTATAGTATCTAGTTTATGTAGTTCAATGAGAGTTCTTACAGTTAGACTTACACTAGTAGCTTCAAGTACTGCTCCTAAGAAAAACGATTTCAGTAGATCATATCCTAGAAAATAACCTACTATAAAACCCATACTAAATGCAGCAAGTGCTTCTCCTAGAGTAAGTATACCCGCTATTGGGAGTAATCTAATGAATTCTTTATAACGAGTAGTTAACCCAGCGTAAAACAATAGTAGAGCAACTCCAAGCCATGATATAGCTTTAACTATATCGTTTACAGTATATACCCCAAGTATACTTGAACCTAGTATTAAGCCAGCTATTAAATCACCTAGTACAGGCGGGTATTTCGTCCTAGAGACTAATTCTTCAAATAGTTTACCAAATAATAGAGCTAGAGCTAATGTATAAAAAAGCATTATTTCAGGACTAACGCCGGCGTTCACGATATCTTCACCACAGCTAAACCGCTGTAAAGCAATCGTGTGTATATAGAAACCTGTTACTATCTATATGTACACATATAGTATAAACAGTTATCGTGTGTTAACACTCGTTATCGTGTTAGAAAAGAATTTAATACCTCCTATACTAGTCTATTATAGGGTTTCTTGGTTGTCTCGTGGAGAAACTATTTCTAAAAAGAGAGAACAAGGATACCATGTCTCAAAGGTATTTAAGAGAGGAGATGTTGATAGCCTACTCGATCTGACATTAAAGGATTTTATAACAAAGTTCCGTCCTCCTACAGCACACTATATAGTCGTTAGAAGAGGAAGCAAACTATATAATGTATTAAAGGCGGTAGCAATAGGTCATCCTATATTCATAGTAGTTGTAGATGAGAAACGTAGACCCATAGGCTACATTAGCGAAATTGAAATACTAAGAACGTTTACACGAAGACCGAGATACACATTCTTTATTGCAGGATTTAGTCTATCTAGGTTAAATGTACCAATAGAGCAAGCACTTAATGTACCTATTGAGAAGATCATGGAGGATAGGCCATTTACTGTTAAAGAAGATATAACTATTCGTGAATTATTGAATATGCTTAGAACGCTTCACTTAAACAATATAATTATAGTCGATAAGGAGGGTAAACTTAAAACTGTAATAGACTTGTCTTATCTTGTGACGGCTTTACTGAAGAGCTTACTTGGCGAACCCTATGCGATAACCTAGATCTACTTTTCTTCCACTCTCTATACTTCTTAACTAGTCCATTTAATAGTTCTCCATAGTTTTCTTCAACAAATTCTTCTCCAAGATCAATATAAGCTCTAATAATAGCTACTATTTTATGTATACATAGAGGAGATTTATTATATGTTGTGTCAGGGCATGAACACTTTATGTAAGATAGAGTTATCTCAACCACATAGTATTGTTGATTAATGGACAGTTCTCTTATTTCTGCTAATGTATGTTTGTAGATACCTTTTTCTTCAAATACTTTATAGGCTTTGGAGGCTCCAGCATAGCTATGCTGGTGCCTCCCATTCCCCGCCTCAAGACAATTTCTCGTATTGAAACAGTATAGTTTAGAGTGTTTTATTCTTTAACTAGAATAGTGGCTACTCATTATATAGTATGGTAAAGTTTATTGGTGCTTTTATAGAATCTATTCATAGGCGATGAGGTCTATGGCGGAGCCTTGACTGTTTATGGGATGATGGCTCCTGGCCGGACCGAGCCGTATGTATCAAGATTTATATATGTGTTTTGTGTAGATTATTATGCCTACAGTAGTCCTATTTCTAGGGAGTGGGTATATAGGGGGATTGTTGTGTCTCATCTAGAAACAAAGCATTTTATTGCAAGTGAAATGGATTTTGATATAGGTAGAAACGTCATTATAATGAATGAAAAAGACGCTAAAGAACTAGGTCTAGGACCAAATACTCGTGTACGACTAATAAAAGGAGATAGAACTAAAGGGGCTTTTGTAGCTATAACTAGGACAATGGTTGCTCCAGGAAAGATCTTGGTTAGTAGAGAAGTTGCCAGAGAATTAAAGATTGGGAAAGAAGATACTATTGGTGTAAAACCTGTCCCGGTCCCCCCTAGTTTTGTAGCATTACAGAAGAGACTTCATGGACAAAGGCTTTCACAGGATGAAATGTATTCTTGGATAAAAGATGTTGTAGACGGCATATATGGTGAAACAGAAATCGCTGCTTTCCTCACAAGCCAGTTATACTATGAATTGAGTGAAGACGAGTTACATGCATTAATAAAGGCTATGGTTGAAACAGGTAGTAAAATCGAGTTTGAAGACACAGTATATGATGAACACAGTATAGGCGGTGTACCAGGAAATAGTAAGGTAGCACTAATAGCTGTGCCGACTGTTGCAGCCGCTGGACTCCTTATACCAAAGACAAGTAGTCGGGCAATAACTAGTCCAGCTGGAACAGCTGATACCATGGAGGTTCTAGCTAGAGTAGACTTTTCTCCCGAAGAACTAAAGGAGATAGCACGTAAAGTTAGAGCAACTCTAGCATGGGGAGGTAAACTCAATCTTGCTCCAGCAGATGATATATTCGTTAATATTGAGAGGAAGCTCAGTATAGATCCATGGCACCAAATGGTTGCTAGCATACTTGCTAAAAAAGTAGCTATGGGCGTAGATAACTTAGTCATAGACATTCCTGTGGGAAGAAAAGCTAAAGTAAAGAATATGAAGGAAGCTGATGAACTAGCCGGTCTCTTCATTAGACAAGCAGCTAGACTTGGAATGGGTATAAGAGTAGCTATAACATTCGGTGGACAACCAATAGGTAGGACGGCAGGCCCTGCTCTAGAAGCTAAAGAAGCGTTACAAGCATTAATTAACAGGCGTGGCAGCAAGAGTCTAGTTGAAAAAGCATTGAGTATAGCAGGACTAGTTATAGAGTTGTCGGGTAAAGTGCCTTCAGGGCAAGGAGTGGAAGTGGCTAAGGAAATATTTGAGAAAGGACTTAGTTATGAAAAGTTTAAACAAATTATTGAAGCACAAGGTGGAGACCCTAATGTTAAACCTGAGGATATACCTATTGGACAACACACTTACACTATAGAGTCTCCTATAGAAGGCGCTGTAACACACATAGATAATGCAGCGATTACCGCTATAGCGAGAGCAGCTGGAGCACCATTCGATAAAGCAGCTGGAGTATACCTTCATGCTAAAATAGGTTATAGGGTTAACAAAGGAGATCCCTTACTAACAATCTATAGCAGTAGTGCAATAAGACTCCAGGAAGCACTAAACATAGCGTCTAAGTATAGCCCTATAATAGTTGAAGGAATGGTTATAAAGACCTTACCCTAGAGTAAAACAATACTACTAAACTACCTAATATAGTACCGACTACAAAGTAGTTGATATATTATGGCTTACTAGCTTATTTCTAGCAATTACTCTAGACTAACTTCTACTCTAAATTTCTTAGCTGTTGGAGGAACTCCTTTTATTGATGATAGAAATGCTCTTACTAGATTTCTCAACAAATTCTCAATCACTGGATCTAGGTGTAGCGGTTTATCATTTACTACTATAGTGGTCTTAGTTAATAGTGGACACTCTATAGGCTCTATATCATGTGTTAATAGTGCTTCAGCTAGTTCTAGACAGCTCCCTACACCACATATCTCACAGTCTTGCCCTGGAATTAGAGACAATAGTGTTGATACAGCGTCTTTGTATATCTCTCCAGCAAGCGCCTCTACATCTTCGAATAATAGAGCGTTCATCCCTGTTTCTCTAGCTTTCTCAACTATATCGAAGTCATGGCTCACTATAAACCATATTCCTGGCTCATCAGCTATATGCTTTAATTCTTCTTCATTCTCTATAATAGCTATTGCTTTACCTATATCGCATCCTCTAAATCCTTCCGCTATTACTAGAGGAAAATAATATGGTAGCCTCATAATAGCTTCTTTAAGACTTGCTGTCCGCTCTTTATACACTACTGTCTCACTTGGACTAACAACTACTACTGCTCTAGCTCCAACATTCCAGTATCTTCCAGCATCGCTTCCAGGATCTATTTGTGGTTCATGAGATTGTTTTACAACTATAAGTGAAACACCTTTCCTTGATAAATGAGAAACTATTTCTTCTCCTAACGCTGTTTTACCTACTCCTGTTCCAAGAGCTATAATTCTATATACTACAGTATATCCTATATTGGGTTTAACTTCTCTCGTCTAGCATCCCCTCTCCATAACTCCCTATAGTTCTACTATACGTATTTAAATTGTACCGCAGTTGATTAGTAGGCAGAAATAAGCCCTAGTTCTTCTACTAGGAAAATTTATAGTCTTTCTAGCTGTATCTCTAGAATAAAATAGTTTCATAGGAGGCTAGGAGTTTTGGGGAATAATCATAGTTTTGACGTAATAGTTGTTGGAGCAGGTATAGCTGGTTTAACTGCTTCATATGTTTTAGCTAAAAAAGGATTTAGTGTAGGATTAGTAGAGAGTAAGCCACGTTCACTAATAGGTACTAAACCATGTGGAGACGCCATAGGCTTACATCACTTTGAAGCTCTTGGATGGTTTCCTCCACAAGATACTATTGATACAAAGTTTAAGGGAGTAAAGATAGTTAGTCCTAGTGAAGAACATTCTCTCATAGTCTATGGAGAAGGCGTTGGCATAGATAGTAGGAAATTCTATCAATGGCTATTGAAGCAAGGGCTTGAAGAAGGTGTTGAACTACTTGATAATCATACACTAGTATCTGTTAAGGTCAAGGACGATAAAGTAGAAGCTGTCTTAGTCAAGGAGAAGGGTAGGCCAGGGCTAAAAGAGATCTATGCTAAAGCATTTATTGATGCTTCCGGAGCAACACCAGCTCTAAGATCAAAGCTTCCACGTGAATGGCCTATATCTGAGAGACCCTACATGAGCGACTATAACATAGCTTACCGTGAAGTACTTGAACTCGAAGAACCAATAGCTTCCGAGGACAAAGACTATGCAATAATATATTTGAATCAAGAAATAGCTCCTGGAGGATACTGGTGGCTTTTCCCCAAAAGAAATGGTGTTATAGGGAATATAGGACTGGGAGTTATATGGTCTCCCACAAGCCCTAATCCCAGGAACAACTACTACAAGTATTTGAAGAATAGATTTAAAGGAAAACTCATTGATGCAGGAGGAGGCTTAGTACCAACTAGAAGGCCGTTGCCAACTCTTGTATGGAGAAATGTTGGAGTAGTTGGTGATGCAGCATACACTGTCAACCCCGTCCATGGAGGAGGTAAAGGATCTTCAATGCAAGCAGCAACAATAGTTGCAACACATATTGCTAATGCTTTAGAGGAAGGTAGAGTTAATGAAGAAACATTATGGGGGGCTAATAAGGAGTATATTAAAGCCTATGGTGCTAAACAAGCTGGTTTAGATATTCTTAGAATGTATCTACAGAAGCTAAGTAATGAAGACTTAGAATTTATACTAAGAAAGAAAATTGTTAGTGGCGAAGCCGTCTATGAATTAGGTACACATGGTAAATTGAGAGATGAAATAATAAGGAGTCTTAGAATAGCTTTAGCACTAGTATCAAGGCCTGGTTTATTGAATCAATTAAGAGTAGTTAAGAAGTTTATGGATGATGCAGAAAAACTATATTTAGAAAAGTATCCAGAGCATCCAAGTGAATTAAATAAATGGATTAAAGATGTAGAGTATCTCTGGAGTAAATATAGGTCTCTAATAGGGTTTAAGCTAGGGCCTAAAGTACCATGGTAATAGTTGGAGGAATTGACCCATCTTCATCTCCTAAGAGACCATCAGGAATAGCAATAGTATCCAAAGACAATATTTTATTTATAGCTAAAGTCTACTATGATTCAGAAATAATTGGTGTCATTAAGGAGTACAAGCCTATTGTTGTAGCAATAGATTCTCCATTATCACATAACAAGGGTTTTAGAAAAGTAGATATAGAAATGAAGAAACACGGCTATCCTGTTCTCCCTCCAAATTGGCCTGCTATGATAAAACTTATTGATAGAAGTCTTAAACTAGTTGAACAAATTCGGTCGTTAGGTGTAGAAGTTATTGAAACTCATCCAAAGAGTGCTTTAAAATCTAGTGGATGCAAGAGCATTGAAGAACTAGTTCTACAGCGCTATAGAGACCATGAGCTCGTTGAAAGAATTTCTAATTGTACTAAAGATGAAAAAGATGCTTTAATAGCTGCACTAGTTGCACTAGATTATATAGAGTCTAGAGCTACTGTTATAAAAGCAAGTGATGAAACTATATACTTGCTTAGTAAGTCATGTAATATAGAATAAGAATATTCTACGCCTAAAATTAATTAAAGTTGTTTTAGTTCACCTAATTCATATATGGTTTTCTCTATTTGTTTTGCTACGTAGTTTAATAGATATTCTCTCCTCCATAGACTAAGAGTCCTTATTTTAAACGGTATCTTTATTTTAGCGCCTGAAGCTCTAGGATGCCCGCCTCCCCCTAGTGCTACTGCTAGTTCTCTTACATCAACGTTTCTTGATCTAAAGCTTAGTTTTCCATTGTCTGCAACAATTACTGCAATATCACTATTTGTTCTGCTAAGGGCTAGTGCAGCTATAAAGCTAGTATCTATGCTTGGATGAACCGGCACTAATACTATTTTATAGCCGCTTATAGATAACGCTATAAATTCATCTAGTAAGTTATTATATGCACTTAGTTCACGATCTAGTTTTTCTACGATATTTTCTGTAAATTCACTAGTCCATAGCTCTCCAGTAGATAGCGTATATAATACTTTTAACCTCCATCTTGGATCATCTCTTCTTCTAACTAGCCTTAAATACCATGGACCCCTCCAGTGATCGAATTTCCAAAGATCGCCAGCACAGACCCCCCTCACTAATTCATCTATAAAATCTTCATCGACATCTCTTCTCTTCCTAGGAGCATTTTTTGCTACAACACCTGTTGCGCAAGTAGATCTATCTACATATATTCTGACATTGATTGATTTGAACTTGTTTATCCATTCATTATTCCATACATGGTGATCATACCATTCTATAGTTACTCCTTTTTCTACAACGTTCTTAAGTGCTTCATATACTCTAGGGAATACCGTATTATTCATGCCTATGTCCATGACCGCTATATAATAGGTGTTTAGCTTAGTAATTTTCCTAGCTAGTTTATCTAACTCATATGGTTCATAGAAAAGTATTTCCTTAGGCCTAGCTCCCTGGAGGTATATGTAGAGTGCAGCAGCTCCTACTCCATCGATATCTGTATGAGTTATTATAGTATAATCGCTAATACCGTCTTGTTCTCTAGGCATTTTCTAGCCTCAAGCAATTATTCTATGAAATTATGTATGAACTGGTTTATTTAGATAACCATATTTAAAACCGTAACTATTTATGAATATGAGTATAGCTGTCAGTGACTAGAGTTGAAGATATCAAAAGAACTATGTATAAGATGTAAAGGAGCACGTAGACTCTGTGGCTTAAGCTATTGTCCACTAGTATCTGGATTTATAAGTAGAGTTGAAGCTATTCAAAGTATTAATGGACTAGAAGTTGAAGGAAGTACTCCCCCATCATTAATTGTTGGAGAAAGAGGATACCCGAGGATAAAGATATACTATGGTATACCCCCCGGTATACGGGGGGACAGTGCCAGAATATATGACGATCCAAGGTTATGGTTTAAGAGGTTTGGCTTAGAAGATATAGTGAGGTATAGGAGTAAACTCCTCCATATAGTATTGCCTGTGAAAGCAAGTAATCCATATAAATTGTATGAAAATGAAGTAGGACTAGCTGTATTGTCTATGAAGCCTGTTGATACTGAAGCACAGCTTTTAAAGAAGCCTATACCCAGGCTCTCCTTTGATTCTCTAACTCCTCCTAGAGGACCTAGTGCTCCTGTTAAAAAAATACTTGTAACAAGTAATCCAGTTATTAGTAGGTCTTTAGAGAAAATTATGTGGGATGACTTAAGAGCTGAAGAAGCAATTATAGAGCTCTATAAGAGTAACGTAGACTTCTATACTATTGTAAGAGCTCTATCAATAGGTTTCTTAGGGAGAATTAAACAGAGGAAGATAGTTCCTACTAGATGGAGTATAACAGCTGTTGACTCAACTATATCTAAGAAGCTATTGAAGCGTATTAGAATGTTTAAGCCAATAGACAAAATACGTGTCTTCTACAATGAATACATATACAATAAATACTTAATTATACTAGTTCCAGGCGGCTATAGGGGTATGTGGATAGAAGTGTGGCAGCCGCATAGTCTTTGGAACCCACATAGCACTCCATCAATATTAATTGTAAGAGATAGTTATAGAGGAGAACCAGATATAATGGATGGAGGATATCTTGCTGCTCGTACAAGTGTTTTAGAGTATCTTTACAAGATTAAGAGGCAGGCACGAGTACTAATTCTTAGAGAAGTTATGCCACAATACGTGTTCCCTGTAGGAAACTGGCAGATACGCTTAAGTATAGCTCATGCTCTAGAAAGAGGCGATGTAACCATTGACCCATCTATTGAAGAATTAGTTAGAATAATTAAAGAAAAATTCTATCGTATCCCTAAGGATATACTTGTTAAAATAATCGAGTATGTATATGGTTTAAGAGAAACACAATTAGATAAGTGGTTGTAAAAACACTATAGCTATAGTGGAGGTAGAGTATTGAAGTACAAAACCGATATCCTACTATATAGGACCATCAACTTAGCTCTATTGGCATATACTCTGGTTGCTGTATCTATAGTATTGTGTATGCTGTATTATATTCATTCGGGTATCTACTATGACTACGGATTAGAAGTTCCTATAGTAACAGGCATTATACTAGTTCCAGGCGGCTATAGGGGTATGTGGATAGAAGTGTGGCAGCCGCATAGTCTTTGGAACCCACATAGCACTCCATCAATATTAATTGTAAGAGATAGTTATAGAGGAGAACCAGATATAAT
>WAML01000130.1 GCA_015522345.1 Desulfurococcales archaeon | reverse complement strand
GAATAGCTGGTTCTACAGATTTAATAGAAGAAATAAATACGTGATACTCTAACACTCTGCTTCTACAGGGCAAATACTTAATTTTAATTGAATAACCACTATTATAGTATAGAAAAATCGTTAAGAAAATAGGTGGTTTGTAAGAATATGAAATCCAGATTAAATAAATTACTAAGTATCCTAGAACAAGAGAATCTTGATGCAACCATAGTGACAGGCATTCATAATATCCAGTACTATACAGGTGTGAAAATAGTTACTGAAGATACACTCATGACATTATATACTAGTAAAGAAGGAGAAATTAAGTTATATGTACCTCTACTAGAGTATTATCGTGTATTAAAAGAAGTTAGTAGTGATATTGAAGTTTACTCATTCTCTAAAACAATATTAAAGGATGTAAAATATGCAGGAAAAGGACTAAAGGATATAATAGTAGATTTGATTAAATCTCATAAGAAAATTGGTCTAGACTATAAATTCGCGCCTACTACAATAGTTACAACGATAGCTGATACCAATAAAGATCGTATAGTAGATATATCAGGCCATATTTCTAGGCATAGAATGATAAAGGAATTAGATGAAGTAAAGACCATTAAGAAAGCTATAGAAGTCACTATAAAGGGTATAATTACAGCTATAGATAATTTATACACTGGAGTCGAAGAATCATTTCTAGCAGGTATATTTGAGAATAGAGTTCGTGTTGAAGGAGTAGAAGAATACGCGTTTCCACCACTAATATTATTTAAACCAAACAATAGTTATCCACATAATCTTCCATCAAGAACTCGTCTTAAGACAAAGGATCTTGTGTTGATAGATGTAGGTGTTAAAGTTAATGGCTATTGTAGCGACCTTACTAGAACTATACCATGGGGTAGGCCAACATATGATGAAAGAAGAGCTATTGAAGCAGTAAATGAAGCTATAGAGGAAGTTATTGATTATGGTGAACCGGGTATTAAAGCCAAAGAACTAGCGTTAAAGGCTATAAATGTGTTAAAGAAATACGGTTTAGATAAATACTTCATTCACGGCCTAGGACACGGCATAGGGTTGAAAGTACACGAAGAACCATATATAAACACGCGTTCAGAGACTATTCTAGAACCTGGTATGGTATTTACTATAGAGCCTGGAGTCTATATTCCAGGTAAATATGGAGTTAGAATCGAAGAAGACGTTATCGTAACTAGTAAAGGACTTAAAGTTTTATCTAAGCGCTTGAAACGTATCCTGACTCCCTTAAGAAGTTAAGGAATATATTTACGAGGCTTTTTTCGCCTGCAACTATATTATCGATCCTATGTAGCCCATTTACGCTAAAGTCTATTAATGACCCATATATGTCTACAACGGCGTAACCCGCCTTCTTTATGAAAGCTGCTGCAGGAGCTATATCGACATTCCTTAAGCTACCACTGTCATTGAAGAATAGAGAGATTCTACCCAAGCCTATATAGCTTAGCTCTAGCGAAGCAGAGCCCAAGATCCTTAGTCTATAACCAGGTTTTTTCTTAAAGAACTTCTTTAATACACTAAATAAGTTAGGGTTATTCGTATAAACAATTATGGAGCCCATGCTCTTTCCAGGGCCTCGATAACCTACATTGTCTAAGAATAACCCTTTGTCAGAGAAACTATAGATTTCTTTCAAGAATATATTAGCGATAGCTCCTGCGATTATGTGGGAAAACAAGGGTTTATTTAATGGAGCTACTGCCATAGCTACAGCTGCAAATGGTATTAATGATACATAGTTCATACTACCATCTAAGGGATCCATAACTACTACATATGAGGGGTTATCGTGTATATCTATAATCCCGGATTCTTCAGTAACTATACGCGCAGGTATATGCTCTTTCTTCAATAATTCTACCGCAAGGGACTCTGCGATCATATCTGCTTTCCTTGTTTGATCACCTCCTGCCCCAATCCTGAGTACTTCATCAAGTCCCTCAGACCCCGCTATATCACGTAGATACCCAGCTACTTCACCAGCTACTTCAACTAATAATTTCCTGAGAACCTCTGGACTATACTCTTCCAAACCAAATCACCTTTCCTCTAACAACTCTAGTATTGTTTGTGCCTAAATACTGTACTATATAGTTAATTAGTTCATCTAAAGCCTTTCTAACTGTAGTAATAGGTACACCTTCAACTCCAGCTGCAATTAGTAATATATTCTTTGTATCAATAGATATTATTG
>WAML01000129.1 GCA_015522345.1 Desulfurococcales archaeon | reverse complement strand
TGCCTAGATATAGAAGCTTGTACCAATATCTCCCATAATATATATACTTTGTCTTTCCTTTACTACTCTTTTTTACAACCATATGATATGGTTTTAGATAGTATCCAGTAGGAGAAATTTCTCTATTATATCTATAAAGTTCTCTCTTATACTCCTCTAATAGGTCTAGTAGTTTCTTGTAGTATTTTTTGCTAATTTCTATATAATCATTCATAGATCAGCCCATGGGAGTTTCATCACATTTCAGGCTTAAGTAACATACATCATCTATGTAGAATAGTTAGAGTTTAGACAAAATATGTTTTGTCTACTCAATAAATTATTAAGCTATTATGGTACTCTAGTTGTTTATAAAAAACTCTCACTACTATATTTATAAACAGATAATATATGAAATGGTGGGTGAGGTAGAGTAGTGAAAATATATTTCCATGAAATAACTTTATCTACACACAAAAAGTTTGAATTAATAGATATTACCTATGAAGTTGAAAAAGCTGTTGAAAAGAGCGGTATTAGAAACGGTATATGTCTAGTATTTGCCCCACACGCTACTGCAGCAATAATTGCTAATGAGCACGAAGACGGCCTTATAAACGATATGATTACTAAAGTTAAGGAATTTACTCAGCCAGAGAGGAGTTGGAAACATAATTTAATAGACGATAATGCTCATGCACACATAGGTTCAGCATTATTTGGCGCTGAAAGAATATTTCCAGTACGAGACGGGAGACTGGTTAGAGGTACTTGGCAGAATATATTCTTAGTAGAAATGGATGGACCTAGGTATAGGAGAAGAGTATTAGTTGAAGTCCTTGGTGAGTAGAAATCTTATATAATAGTTAATAGCTAACCAGAAATCACCTTTTTATTCTCTATACAATATATCATACGTAAAAGAAGAAATATCTAAAATAATGGAGTGAGTCCTATGCCTTTCTATGTAGCTTCCGAAGAAGATATTCTTAAGGGAATTGTAACTGACATTTATTTCCTTCGTACTAAGAGAATTCTTGAAAAATATGGTTTAAAGAAGAAAGTTCGGATGGAAATACACGCCTATAGTTTACCCAGGAATTATAAATGGGCTGTTTTCGCAGGTTTAGAAGAAGTTCTTTACTTACTTAGGAATAAGCCTGTTACAGTATATAGTGTACCAGAAGGGACATTATTTAAGGCAAAAGAGCCGCTAATGATAATAGAAGGCTACTATGACGATATAGCTGTCTATGAAACTGCTATACTTGGAATACTTAGGCACTATACTAGTATAGCGACGAAAGCAGCTAGAATAAAAAGGCTTGCAATGGACAAGACTATATTATTCTTTGGATTAAGAGCTCTCCATCCAGCCATAGCCCCTATGGCTGATAGAGCAGCATATATTGGTGGAGTAGATGCTGTTTCTGGAGTAGCTAGCGAGAAATATCTAGGACTAAAACCTGTAGGTACAATGCCTCATGCACTAATAATAGTATTTGGTGATCAAGTTAAAGCATGGAAAGCCTTCGATGAAGTTGTAGAAGAGAATGTGCCGAGGATAATGCTCGTAGATACATTCTTTGACGAGAGAATAGAGTCTCTAATGGCTGCTGAAGCACTTGGTGAGAAACTCTATGGAGTAAGACTAGATACACCCAGTAGCCGAAGAGGCAATATGAGAGCTATAGTAGAGGAGGTACGATGGACCTTAGACCTACATGGCTTCACTAACACAAAAATCGTGGTCAGTGGAGGAATAGATGAAAAAGAAATTATTGAGCTAAGAGACTTAGTCGACGCCTTTGGCGTAGGCACATCAATTGCTTTTCCTAAAAGTATAGACATCAGCATGGATATTGTAGAAGTTTATGAAGAAAACTCGTGGAAACCAATATCAAAAAGAGGAAAATGGCCTGGAGCAAAACAATTGTATAGAAAAAGACCCGGGTTAAACGATCTAATACTCCCATTGAATGCGAAAGCGCCGGAAGGATACACTCCAATGCTTAGAAAGTACATTGAACAAGGAGAACTATTAGTAAAACTTCCAAGTATAGACGATATAAGAAAATACGTATTAGAACAGTTAGCCGAAGTTGAAGAGCTTGAGCCATCTACTACTTAGGTTTCTTAAAGAAAATTATATAATAATACATCATGGCAATTTTGTTTACAATATTAGCTAGCTAGGGTATATCTTAAACAATTGTCAGAATTTACTATAGGAATTTTCAAATTATTTATTATTTCCTCTTTCTTAGCTATTGCTTCCATTATTTCTTTGTCAATTGTTATTGGTTTAACATTCCTTATTGTGCATTGAGCTACTATGAGTACATCGAAATAGTCTAGACAATCTTTTACATAAAAGATATCAACTTATTTATTGGTATACATAGGAAGGATAACATTAATTAATAGAATTAATAAAAACTACTCTATAGAAAATCGGCGTTCACTATGAGGAACAACAGTAGATAATCTCATATATGGTATAATAAAAGAGTGTTTAAGATCTGTAATCAAGAGATTCCTATAACTAGAGTTTTTGTTTAAGAAAGTACCTTTGGTCTTTTATTCACTATGGCTTTTCTTACTTTAGCTAACTGCTCTTGTATTTTGTCTAGGAAGTCTGGAGGTAGTTTAGGAAATACTGGTTTAGGCTTATTGATTCTATGGCCTGGTTTTAAGGGCATGTTCTTTAAAGTAGTGATTCTACCAGGTTTCCATAGAGATTCATCAATATTGAGTATACTCCATATTTCTTCAGCTTTAGAAGGTATTATGGGAGCTAGTAGTATCGTTAATATATAGACTATATTTGCTCCTATCCACATTGTAGTAGCAGCATCCTCGGGTTCACTCTTAATTTTATCCCAAGGAGCTTTCTTGTTAAGATATTGATTCCCAAGCCATGCAATACTAAGGATTTTTTCTAAAGCTATTCTTAGACGAGCTCTCTCAAATTCCCGATCAATTTCATCTATAGTAGAAAATACTTTACTTATAAATTCTTCATCTACACTGCTAAGTTTACCGTATTTAGGTATTTCTCCATCATATTTCTTATATATGAAGGATAATATTCTGTGTATGAAATTACCTATATCATCACATAATTCCTTATTTATAATTCTGTAGAACTCTCTCCAGCTAAAGTTAGCATCTTTTTGCTCAGGCCTAAGCCTTATTAATGCAAATCTCCAGTAATCAGGAGGCATTAACTCTAGTGCTTCATCAATCCATACTCCAATACCTCTACTCTTACTAAACTTCTCTCCTTCAAATAACAGATATTCTGTAGCAGCTATACTCCACGGGAGAACATAGTTTTCTCCACTAGCGATCTCTAGAGCAGGGAATATAACGCTGTGGAAAGGTATATTGTCTTTACCTATGAAGAACACCACTCGTGCATCCTTATTTTTCCAGAAACTAAGCCATTTATCAGGCTCTCCTCTTTTTTCAAAATACTCTTTTGTAGCACTTATATAACCTAGTAAGGCATCAAACCAGACATATATAGTCTTGTCTTGAGCCCCGGGAAATGGAGCTTCAATTCCCCACTTATTATCTCTAGTTATACTCCTAGGCTTTAGACCCTCACCTATCCATGATAATGTAAAGTTACGTACATTATCTGGTAAATACGGGTTGTTACTGACCCATTCAAGTATCTTCTTCTCCAACTTAGGCAGGTCAAAGAACCAGTGTTTAGTCTTCTTAAATATAGGCCTAGATCCGCAGAGTACGCATCGAGGATTAATTAATTCCGTTGGATGCAATAATCTACCACATTTATCACACTGGTCACCTCTAGCTTTCGGATAACCACAGTATGGGCATTGTCCTTCAATGAATCTATCTGGAAGATATATTTTATCGTGAGGACAATAGGGGACTATATCTATTTGTTCAAATATATAGCCATTCTTATACACCTTAAGAAGTAAGTCTCGGACAAATTCCTTGTGAATAGGGCTCTCTGTTCTAGTGTAGTTATCGAAGCTTATTCCCCATTCCTTAAACAATTTTGTAACATACCCATGGACTTGATCAGTCATTTCCCTGGGTTTTACACCTTTCTTTATAGCTTCAACCTCTATTGGAGTCCCATGCTCATCACTACCGCTTACGAAGACTACTTCGTCCCCTCTGAGCCTCATATATCTAGCAAATACGTCTGCCGACAATATACTTCCAATTAAATTGCCTAAGTGGGGAACACTATTTACATAAGGCCATGCAGCTCCTACAATCCATTTTCGTTTTTCAGACACTCTATACCACCTTAGTCACACTACTATTCTTAACTAATACTGAGGTGAAATAGTCGCGTAAAAATATTACTGTATCATTACGTATAATTAAACTTTTATGACTTGCCTTAAACCATTATTATCTACTATTATGTCGTATACATTGATATAACTTATTTTTTCAAGAGCATTAGTGAGGGACTCGCTATCCTCATATATTATCATATATGTATTTCTCCAGCCGGGGATAATGCACCAAGTCTTTCCTCTCGCAAACCCGTTATTTCTGCAGAAGCTTATTAGTAAATCCCAATTGGCGGTCCTAAATATGTATCCTAGGATAATCCATTGGGAAAGAGATAGTTTAGGGGGTATTGTCGAAGAACTAGATTCAGCTATAGCTATTTTAACCCCTGGATTAACTATCTCAATATCAATTACGTCGAGTCTATTATTTACTATAGCAGATACAATATAGCCTCCATAGAACCAGTTTAATAAAGCTAAGTCAATAAGCGTGGCCCCTTCTATAATTTTTTCTCTAGAAGCTAATTCTATACAAGCTTTTTCAACTAATTTGCCTGCAAAAACTTCTGGCACACTACCATATACTTTAGTAGATTTATCTAACCCCTTGATCACTGTAAGTCTATAATTTAATACAGAAAACGATGCATACCCTACTACATCATTTTCTTCATACTGGCCAATAACATAGATACCTGGACAACTATAAGTAATTACTTTACTAGAACACACTTGATATAATCACCTCTTACAAATATATTTAGATTCACTAGTATATGTTAAAACACTTGATTTCTTTGAACAATTATCTCAAGATCTCAATATTAATACCTTGTAGCGTAGTGTTAGCTTTAACGCAACTCTTGTAATCTTCACTATACTATTTTGTTCTATAGTATACTCTATATCCTTTAAAAACAGGCCTTACATTATATATGGCGTGAACATGCTTCTTTATAGCATCAATTATTTTGTGTACCATGTTTTTATGTGATAATATTATTACTGAGCCTCCTTTTCCTGCTCCAGTAATTTTTGCAGCACAAGCTCCTGTCTCCAGTGCTTTATGTACTATAATCTCTGTTTCAGGTACTGCAACGCCTATACTGACTAACAATCCATGATTGATATTAAGTAGTTCGCATAAACAATCTATATCTTTTTTAACTAAGCACTCTATAGCTGTCTCAACTATTTCTTCAGCAACATCGTATATTCTAGACATTATATTCTTTCTTCTCTGATACCTATCTAAAACTTCTCTAACCACGATCCCGGTATTCCTTTTACGCCCAGTATCGGCAACTAGGAATTCGTATTCTTGGGGCCATTCAATCAATAGTTTCTTTATAACACCCTTTCTATAGTATAGAAAGCCTCCATACGTAGCTATAGTATTATCTATTCCACTGGGTTTTCCATGCACTATTTTCTCTGCTTCAAATGCTATCTTTGATACAATGTCAGGCTCTACTTCTATTCCAAGACTTTTTAGTAATGCCACAGTAAATGAGACTGCTGATGCTGCAGAAGACCCTAGTCCTGCACCAACTGGTATTTCAGAGTCTATTTCAATGTATAAACTAGGTGGTTTAGATAAACTATAATGTTCTAGTACATATTCTACTATTCTATGGAAAGGCTTTAGGGGCTCTGGAATACTATTGCTGCCATAGCTATAAGTGTACCCAAGATTCTTAGAGTATATTATTAAAGAATCGCTGCTAGCATTTTCCCAGATACATGTTCTAGCATACAAGTTTATGGCGTTGACAATAGCCGGTTTTCCCAATACAACAAAGTGTTCTCCAAAAAGTATCATTTTAGCAGGTGCTTCAGCGCATATTATCATAATTAAACCTCTAATACATGTTGTCTCTATATTAGCTGTATTGGTAATTACCGCAGTATTATGA
>WAML01000128.1 GCA_015522345.1 Desulfurococcales archaeon | reverse complement strand
ATGTTATACTAACACATGCACATTTTCATGCAGCTAGTGGAGCCTATTTATTCAATAACGTTGATACATTAATAATCGCACATGAACCAGATGCTTATTATATGCGAAGTCTTGATTATGATAAATTAGGAGTACCACGTGAATACGCTAAGTTTATTAATCCTATAATTCCCTCGGTAAGTATTCCGTATAATAGAGAAGTATATGAGGTAGAGGAGGGAGAGCTTATCTTAATACATGCTCCAGGTCATACTAAGGGATTCATGATAGTGTTAATTCCTTCTCTATCAATACTATTCGTATCAGATCTAACATCGAATATTCTATCACATAAATGGGGTAGCTGTGAAGCAGAACATCGTAAAAGTATTGAAAAAACAATTAAGATAGTTGAGGAATACAATGTCAATGTCATGTGCTCTTCATATAAGTGTATATGGTTAAAGCAAAGGATAATAGAGTTTTTAAAGCAAGTAATCCGTGAGAAACCGTTATGGGTGTAGTCCTTAATGATTATTAAAATAGGATGTTGTGGTTTTCCTATGTCTAGGCGTAAGTACTATGAAGTGTTTAATGTAGTAGAGGTTCAGCAAACATTCTATAAGTTACCGCAATTAGAGACTGTGAGGAAATGGCGTGAGGAAGCACCATCATGGTTTGAATTTACATTAAAGGCTTGGCAGGTTTTAACTCATAGCCCTAAAAGTCCTACTTGGAAGAAAGCTGGCATAAATATTAATTCAGATAAATATGGATTATTGAAGCCGACAAAGGAGAATTTCAAGGCTCTTGAAGAATTTATGCAGATAGCTAGGATACTCGAATCTAAAGTAATAATATTTCAAACGCCGCCTTCTCTAGGATACAGTGAAAGTAATTACAAGAACATATTAGAGTTCTTTAAGCAAGCAACATCAATGTATAGCGAGTATATTTTTGGATGGGAGCCTAGGGGAACGTGGAGTAAGCACTTAGATAAAGTTGAAAACATTGTTTACTCTACTGGCATTATTCATGTAGTTGACCCGTTTAAAGCGAAGCCGATAATAAACACTAGTAAAAGGGTATGTTATTTTAGACTACATGGTATAGGTAAGGGTGAAGTAAACTATAAGTATAAATACACCATTAAAGATTTTGAAACGTTGTTTAAGCTATTAGTTGAATTAAGTGAACTAGTTGATGAATGTTATGTCATGTTCAATAACATATACATGCGGGACGATGCATTAGACTTTAAAGATTTCCTTAGTAAAAATAAAAGGCAAGGATTAGAGGTAAGGTAATTCATTAACTAGTGATGCGGCGCCCTCGAGTAGCCTACCATGCGGGGCTAAAAGACATGTTGTACCCCGCCGCGATTGCCACCTTTCATCGGACGCCGTTACGTATTTTACCCTTATACTTGGTAATTAATTTTTAAGGGTTTGAGAACATGGTTATTTATTGGTCAAGATGTGATATCTGTGGTAAGTATATCGTAGTTAGTGAGTGCACACTTACACCAGGTCTAAACGTATGTCCTCATTGTTGTGTGTTGATTTGTATGTATAGGGAAAACTTGTGTAGAACACCTGTCTGGTTTCCTAAGCTTAAGGCTAAAGTAAAGGCTATGGAAGCCATTTCGAGAAAGGAGGAGAGAGTTGAGAAGGTTTTAATGGATCTGCTTAAGAGGCTTGAAAAGAAATAGAACTAGTGTCTTTGGTTACGTTATGCATTGGTTCAAGCTTTTACCCCGTTCTAGGTGCTATCCAGTATGTTAGAGTACTACCTCCAGGTAAATCAAATGTTAATTTAAGTGGTAATCCTTCACCAAATTCTAGTGTTAATGCTTCAGCAGCTGTTGTAGCCTTTAGCGTTGCTTCCAAGAGCTCTAAACTGTATCTTGCTCGTGCCTTGTCAACACTTGACCTAAAGGATATTAATGCCTTATCTCTTTCCATAATATTATGGTATTCGCGTTGTGGTGTTATACTCCTTATTATTAGTTTTTCTTCGCCTTCAGCTATGATTTCTACTTCCTCATCCACTATCTTAGCGTCGCGTAAGGCGTTTTTAAAGGTGTCAGTAAGCATTCTAGCAATTATAGGCAATTCTACATTTGGTTCTCCAAGGTCTTCTACTACGCCTTCCCTTAACTCTAGGTAAAACGTTCTCGTAACTCCTGTCTTTTTATCAATGAATCCTAATCTTAGTCTTCTGTTTTCTTTTTCTAGTTCTAATTCAACTAAGTCGTTTCTAGTTCCTCTCTTGCTTATTCTTGAGAACTCGTCTGCATTCACTATGAATGTCACCTTGTCTTCGTCGCATTGATATTCTTCGAATGCTGTAACAGGTATTTGAAGAATTATCATTGTTGTTTTATCACTACTTAAGGATTTAACGAATAAACCATCGGGTGTTGCTATGAATGGTATCTCGTCTACTATTTTTGATATAGTTTGTGCTATATACTTAAACTTTGTAGCTGCGGGATAAACTGCACGGAACACCATAGCTACCTCTCCTACCATACATGCTCTTTTATACCTGTATTCTTAAAAACATATAGTCTAGAGGTTGTTATCTTCTCCTGGGGAATATTATGAGTAAGGTAACGTTATTAATCGATATGGGAAAGTATAGGCATGTGAAGTTGCCAGCAGATAAGGCTAGGGAGCTCTTAAACATAATAG
>WAML01000127.1 GCA_015522345.1 Desulfurococcales archaeon | reverse complement strand
TAGTAGGATCTGTATGAAAATTCATAAATTACAACCGCATCGACAAAGAAGTACATTGCTTTAATAGTCTAATGTGTTATTGGTTCGATGAATTATATTTCTTTAATAACTCCATATAGTCTTCTTTCCTCATAGTGAAATAATGTTCCTTGCTGGGAAACATGTTATTTCGTACTTCATCAATATATTTCTTTACTGCATTTACTACAATATTAGCTAGATCAGCATATTTTTTCGCAAAGGGAGGCGGATTCTTCGTTAATCCTAAAAGATCATGAAGTACTAGTACCTGTCCATCACAGTAAGGACCGCTGCCAATACATATTGTAGGTACTCTTACATTCTCTGTAATTACTTTAGCCACTTCTGCTGCAGTAAACTCTATTACTATAGCAAAAACACCTGCTTTTTCAAGTGCTTTAGCGTCTTCAATTATTTTCTCTGCTTCAACAATTTTTCTTCCCCGCCTCCTATATCCTCCTAGAATAAGATATCTTTGAGGAGTCAAGCCTATATGTCCCATTACAGGAATACCAGCGTTTACGAGGGCCTCGATTTTGTTAACAACCTCTGTTCCTCCCTCCAATTTTACAGCTTCAGCTCCAGCTTTGAGTAAATAACCAGCATTTCTGATAGCTTCTTCAACACTTACTTCATAGCTTAGGAAAGGCATATCACCAACTACTAGAGCTCTTGGCTTAGCAGCAGCTACAGCTTTAACATGGTGGATCATATCATCCATTGAAACAGGTATTGTTGAATCTAGTCCATGCATAACCATTCCAACGCTATCGCCTACGAGAATAATATCTATTCCAGCCTCATCTACTAGTTTTGCAAAAGTATAGTCATAAGCTGTTATCATTGCTATTTTCTTCTTACCTTTCATCTTAATGATGTCTCTTACCGTGATTTTATCCAAGAACTACTACCTCCATATCCAGTGTTTCTACGGATATAGTTTGGTATGTAAGAAATATTAGGTTACTCTAGTAATTTAATGCTTAATTGTCTGTTCTTCGATTAAGTGGATAATGTATGTAATTAATTTATTAACAAAAGCTTTTTCTCCACGCTCTTCAAGAATTTTCGCTACAAATCCATTTATATAATCTATTTCAGTGATTCTCTTATTCATTATATCTTGTGCCATACTAGAATAGTTGTTAGAGGTTGCTTCAGCTATCCTCATGACATGCTTATATAGTCTATTAAAGTCTAATTTATATCCTTCTAAATAAGCTGCCTTTACCACTTCATCTAATATCATTGAAGCTATTTTCCTGCCATAGCTAGACAATACTATTTTATTTCGAGCTTTAGCTATAGCTGTTAAACTGTTTATTACGGCATTTATAGCTAACTTAAGCCATCTTTCAAAATCTATATTTGAAGATATTCTCGTGGGGCAACCTCCTTTATTTAGTAGATAGTTTATCTCATAGAGGTACGGATGTATTCCCATATGCTGTCCTAGTATTATTTCGCCAATTCCTCTCTCAACGACAATATTTGGCGCTATTCTCTCAGCTCCTATTTTTACGACAGCTCCTGCTACACTATGGAATCCAATGTATTTCTCCAACAACTCTAGACTTCCAAAGCCATTCTGCATACTAATTACAAGTCCTCCGAAGTCAAGTATTTGTTTTATTAACGGAATTGTATTAACTACGTCATATGCTTTAACAGCATTAAATACTACATCACATTTTCCAAAAGGCTTTGAATAATGCCTAGGTATGACAGGCACAAGGTATTCTTTGTCTCCTCTAACAACAGTTATTCCAGAATTCTCCATAACCTTATTAACGCTGTTCCAAGACCTGTAATACACAACTATATCAAATACACCACTTCTATAGAGAAAATACGCTGTTAAAGAACCTATTGCTCCACCACCGACAACACATATCTTCATTATAGAATCCCGTAGCCCACCCTATTTAAGTAAGTATAGTAATACATCTAGTAATTCATTTAGTGATCTAGAGAATACATATATAACTGACTCAAGGCCATAACCTCCTTTATCCGCTATTACATCAATATTGCCTCTTTTACTCTTCAATACATTCTTTAAACTTCTATAGAAATCATCTATATTATTGTGAGGTCCAGTATAGACTATTTTTAATCCTCTCTTAGATAATTTATTTATAAATTTCTCATCATACCTTATTACTGAAGCAACTTTCTTACTTTTATCATATTTTCTAACTTCCTTTAAAACAGTAGCTGTATGGTGACTACACCCATAACATGGTTCTCCTACATACTGTACTGTATATCCTGCTCTAACTATTCGTCCTGGAACAGCAATAAAGTAGTCTATTTCATTTTTGTCATCGAAGGGTGCATAAACAATATTCATTCCTACCTCCGGCACTAAAGAGTATGCTCTAGGATTTCTAGTAAATCTTGTAAGAACACTCTTAAACTCAGTGGTATAAGGGTCTTCAAGAGATTTAAGAGGTATTATATGCTTACATATATTACATTCAATGGGTATAACACGACTCACTTCATGATGTACCATACATAGTTTTCCGCTAGAAAGAACATTCAATGTTATAG
>WAML01000126.1 GCA_015522345.1 Desulfurococcales archaeon | reverse complement strand
GTTTAAGTGATCAATACCATCTTCTATAATTTTTTCCGCACTTTGCTTGATTTTATCTGGTTTTAACAATTTAATGTATTTAGCTGCTGATAATGGTGAATAAGTTATTTTGGGTGCATGAAGAAGGTGAGAAATTTGAATACTATGCTTTAGATTAAACAACGGATATGGGGGATACGGATTTATTACTATACTCTTCATACCGAGCATATTCAATATTTCATGAATTCTTGGATGTTCCAGATCGAAACTACTAACAGGTATTTGCTTATAGTCTTTTTTATCTATCTTAAAAAAGTCATATATTCCATGTTTACCTGGATTAACGCCAGTCATTATACTAGACCATGATGGCGCAGTCATTGGTGGTAATGCGTACAACTTTGAACGAATAGCTTTATTGATTATATGTTTAGTCTTTGGTAATGCACCAAACTCCACTAACTTGTCTAAATAAATTGGAGAAAGCCCATCTAGCCCTATAACAGCAATCCTCATTTAACAATCACCATATGTTCTATAATTTAACACGGTCTTGAAACCAGTTTATTAACACAGTATATTTTTCTCGGGTTATACAGTTAATAATTATATTATCTGGTTAAAATGTTCCTAGGGAAAACAATGAAAGAGGAATACATTAGTAAGAATACATTAGTAAATCGCTTCCTAAAGTTCCGGTAGTAATAATTAGTTATAACAGAAGTATACTATATAATTCAGTATCCTAGATGTGACAAAACGAAATCATATTTATTCGAAGAACTTAATGTGTTAAACTCTAGCTTCAATAATCTATTGTATGCTATATTCTTCTTAGTTTTAGCGAAATTATCTGGATAATGTATAAGGATAAAGAGTTTCTTGGATATACGACTAAGACTATTATAGAGGTTTCTTTGAAGATAAAGATAAGATTTATCTTCTAAGAAGCAAGCTTGGTTAAAAACATGGTCTAGTTTATTTCTTTTGTAGTGGTATCATGCATAGGAAGAGTAGGTCTTTATTGCTCTTATTCCAATACTCATGTTCAATATTTGGTGGTATGTATAGGAAGAATCCTTTGGATACTCTATATATTCTTGAGGCTATTCTTACTTCTCCTACTCCCTCTAGTATGAATATCTCGTGCTCCCATGGATGTTTGTGGGCCTTTATATGTCCTCCAGGCTCTACTCTAAACAACCTCATAGCGAAATTAGGTACTTCACCATGTTTACCAAGTAACCATCTAATACTAGTCTTTGTAGCCATATCCTCAGAAACAGGTTCTTCATCAACTACTTCATAGTAGCCAACGATTTCACCAGAGGGTCCAGGGACTAGTTTAGCCATCGATTCCCACCATACTATATCTTGAGTATTCTACTAGAATAAATAATCTATGATAGGTTTCAGCAGAGGATACATCTTTTTAACATAGTCTTCCAAATATAATGCTTTAACAAGTTCTCTAACATCACTCTTAGTAACTACACCGAGTTTTGGATAACCAATTACAACAACTGCTATAATAGCTCCTAAGGCAAAATACCATGAAGCACCAAGTATATACAATCCACTGGCTATAGTTGCCGGCAAAATAACGGCTTTAACAAGAGATTGGAGCCCAGCTCTAAACCCTACACTATAGGACGTGATAGCTGCAAACGCTAGCCCAGTAAAACTACCAATTGTATAAGCTATAGCTGTTCCATAGCCTCCATAGACTGGAGTAAGCAATAGATACAGTAATAGCCTAGGTATATTCTGCGCCAACCCTATTCCAAGGACTCTACTATACATTCCATAGGCGTAGACTAGATTATTAATAGCTAGAGTAGCTACTACAGGAATACCTGATAAAACTAGTATAGACAATAAACTTGCTCCACCAATATATTTCTCTCCAAGGAAGCCAAGTATAGTCTCTGGATAGAATACTAAGAACATTGATAGTGGTGAAACAAGTACTATACTAATCTTCATAACCCAGCTAGCAAGCCTCTTCCTACCGTCAACCATACCACTTAATACCGGAAGCAACAACTGAACTAAGCTAGCTCCGATAAATATAACAAAATTTGCTATAGTAAAAGAGATGTAGTATACACCAGTCTCCACAACACCCGTATAACCATAAACACTCAATACACCAAACCACTGGCCAACTATCATTATTACAAAAGGTATCCAACTAGCTAACCCGGCTACATAAACATCTTTAACACAAGTTAGTGAAAAACCTGTTGGTCTACCAAGTAGGTACACGGCATAGACTAGGCCAATAACTATACTTACTAATAGAGTAGCTATATAGCCTAGAGTAGCTCCAATCCATGAGAATCCTAGATATACTAAAATAATACCTAAAAACAATCTAATAGAGTTGCCGATGAAGTTGACGAGTGTTAGCATATGGGTTTTTACAATACCTACGTAAAACGATTGAAAAACTATATTGACTCCAAGGAAAACCATTATAGAAGCTAGAACCATCATCTCTCTAGTAAACCCGGGTAATAAATACCCGTAAACCCCTAGAGTAAACAATGCTATAGAAACTATACCATAAATAGCCAAGGATACATAAAATGTACTCCAAAAATACTTTTTAAGAGCCACTACATCTCCTGAGCCATAGCTTAAACCTAAGAATCTCTGTAGACCATAGTTAACGCCAAAACTAGCTACACCATTTATAAGGAAAGACAAACTAACAATAGCACTCGTATACCCAAGTATACTGGGTCCAGCAATAATAGATATAGCCATCCAGTAGATAAATCCCATTACACTAACAACTACATTAGATAAGTAAAACCAGAAACCACCACGTATAATCCTAGATTTCTCTTCAACACCCCTACTATCTCTAGTCATTAGATTACACAACCTCGTTGTACTAACTATTGATAATACTAGAACTATTGCTAAAAACTATAACTACTATATAGTTATTAAACGAGGCCTTGGCGTGTAGAGGGAAGATGCTATAGTGCACTATAGGGTATTCTCTAGTAAGCTCTATCTTAGCTATATAATAGACTCTATTAAGAAAACTGCATCGCTAGAATACAGTGTATATTTATACTTATTTCTAACCACATTATCGATAATGCATCCTCTAGATAAGATCCTGTTAGTGGTCTATACTATAGTCTATGCTATTACACTACGCAAGTATTCTATAGTTACAGTATTCACTACAATAGTGTATTATGTAC
>WAML01000125.1 GCA_015522345.1 Desulfurococcales archaeon | reverse complement strand
TCTCTAGCCCAACTATGCCTAGACGATAAAGAAAATCAATGTACTTACGCCATGCCTTCCTATGCGCTCTCTTCACAGGCGGCCACATCTTCTTTACAACAATATTTACGTAGTAACTAGCAGTATCAAGGCTTACAGGCCTACGATTACCAATATTATTATGACTACCTACAAGCCAATCCAAGAACCCCTGGATCAAGGAGTTATCCACGGGCGGCGTAGGAAGCATAGCAATATGTGTAGTTAACTCTAATTGCGGAGTCTGTTGTATATTTGAAGTAGGTGCGGGCCTGCTAAGCCGGTGGGGGAGCACCCCGCGCGGGTTCAAATCCCGCCCCCGGCGCCTATTCTTAAACCTCCTAAAACGCTCCTTTACACAATGCCTGTAATTCCTGAACTGTATTCCACCCGGGAACTCACACTTGATCTCATAACTGCTGGTAAGAATTGGTATGAGAGAGTTAATGTAGGTGTTTAGAGCAACGTTGTTAGAAAGTATATTCTAGAGAAGGCTAGGAGAAGAGACTATATAGTCGCTATGATTAGCGGTGGAGTATATGATGCTCCAAGTCTTACTCAAGCTGTCGCAGGTATACAATAGGTGCTTAAACAAACATAGCTATTGAGTCGACGAACATTATTTTAATTAATAACGATCTCGGGAATGCCTCTAAGGCTATAGAGTTATCTAAGGAAATCATATAAGAAGACTGGGCAAAACCTATTATAGGCTACAGGATATAATGTTTTCGCCATACCTTTTATAGCAGGAGTGCTTTATAGAGTAGAGTTCTCGCTTATGGTCAGCTCTAGGATCGCTGTGAATACTGTTAAGTACCGTAATTGTTCCAATAAATGCTAGTCTGCTAAAGCAATTAAGTAAGTGCTCACTATTCCACTATAGCATCTATTCTATTATTTCGTTCTTCACTGAATTCTTCTAGCTCCTTCCTTACATCAGGATCTTCCATAACTTTTCCTAATGCGTACCTAAGGGCTTCTAGTATAACGTATTCAGCAAAGTGTTTTGTTATACAGTATGGACAAGGTTTTAGCTTCTTAGCTGTCTCAATTATTATTTCTCTATGGTTTCTCACTAAGTTAAGGACTATCTTCTTTAGATCCCCATAAGCTTGTTCTGCCACAGGTTTAAGGGCTTCTTCAATATCCTTCGGCACTTCAAATGGATATACCTTTCTCTTAGCAGCATAGTATTTTAGTACACCGCCTTTCACTTCTCTTGTAGCAACTAACTCTATGAGACCCGCTTCCTTAAGAACCTGTATGTGATACCTTATCGTGTTAATGTTCTTATACAAGCCTCTCTTCTTAAGCTCCTCAGCTATTTCATGAACGCTCATAGGCTTCTTAGATAATAGGTCTAGTATGAAAACCCTTATTTCATCCGATAAAGCTTTTGCTTCATTCATTCTAACTATTAATGGAATCTTCTCCATACAATCTACCAAGTAGATATAAATACAGGGTTACTAAAAAATTTATCTGACCACTACTAAAAATATTGTAGAAGTGGCTCTGAAATGCCAAATACACGCGTAGAGAAACTAAAACTAATTGGAATGCACTGTGCTTCGTGTGCCACTACTATCGAGAAGAGACTTAAATCAATTAAGGGGGTTTCTAGAGCTGAAGTAAGTTTTGCTAGAGAAGAAGCTATAGTAGAATATGATCCCGGCAAAGTGTCTTTAAAGGACATAGTTAATGCTGTTAGAGATGCAGGCTATGACGTATACAAAGAAGAAGCATACTTAGTTATAGAGAACTTATCGTCTATCGATGAAGAGTCTGTTATAGAGAATAGAGTTATGTCGTTGCCCGGTATAGTTGATGTAAATGCATCGTATGCTGCTAAAAGCGTTTCAGTAATCTTCAATCCTCTTACAACAAATATTAATGACGTAAAGGAATTCATTGAATCCATAGGCTATAGAGTCGTTAGTGTTAAAGGAGAAATAGAAGTTGAGGACGTAGAATCAAAGATCCTTAAAGACGAATTAGCGAAACTCAAGAAAATCACTATACTAAGCCTTATTCTAGCACTACCTCTTGCAGCATACATTATGTCCGGTCTATTTATCGGCCCTCCACCTTTCTGGAGCTATAGAGATGTAATAGGGTTTGTAGCATCTACTCCAGTAATATTTATTGGCGGTAAGAGATTCTTCATCGGAGCATACAAGGCTTTAAAGAATAGAAGTGCTGGTATGGATATGCTTGTATCTCTTGGAACAGGTTCTGCCTATATATTCAGTATAGCCGTTATGCTCGGCCTCGTAGATTCTCCCGAAACGTATTTTGAGGCAGGAGCTGTTGTCATAGCCTTCATACTGTTGGGGAAGTACCTAGAGCTAAGGATGAAGATACGCACTGGAGAAGCTGTACGTAAGCTTATGGAGTTACAGGCTAAGACTGCTAGAGTTATAAGAAATGGCGTGGAAACAGAGGTTCCTATAGAGGATGTTAGAGTAAAAGATGTCGTTGTCGTTAAGTCTGGCGAGAAAATACCTGTTGATGGAGTTGTTATTGCTGGACAAGGCTACGTTGATGAATCGATGCTTACTGGCGAACCCATACCTGTTTTTAAGAAGGAAAGAGATCCTGTTGTTGCTGGAACTATATTGAAGAGTGGAGCACTAAAGATTATAGCTACTAGAGTTGGCAAAGAGACTGTATTGTCTCAAATTATAAAACTTGTTAGACAAGCACAGATGGGTAAACCACCTATACAAAGGCTTGTCGATAAAGTTGCAGGGTATTTTGCATGGATAGTCATCGCTATAGCTATAGCTACTTTTAGTTACTGGTATTTTGTAGGAGGAGCACCACTTAATCTAGCCATTCTCTTTACTGCTTCAGTACTATTGATAGCATGTCCGTGTGCACTAGGTCTAGCGACACCGACAGCAATAGTAGTTGGAGTCGGTAAAGCTGCTGAACTAGGGATAATAATTAAGAATATAGAGGTTTTAGAAAAAATACCTAGATTAACAACAATAGTATTCGATAAAACAGGTACATTAACTAAAGGAGAGCCAGAGGTAACTAATGTATATAGTGTAAATGGTTATAGCGAAAAAGACGTTTTAGCTAGAGCTTACGCTGCTGAAAAGAATAGCGAGCACCCATTAGCTAAAGCAATAATTAAGAAGGCTGTACAAGTGGTTAAGAAAAACAAAGAAATCGATCCAGAGTTCTTCGATTCCATACCTGGCCAGGGAGTTATAGCTAGAGTTAATGGAGAGACGATTATTGTTGGAAATGAGAGGCTTATGAGAGCTTACGAAATAGATCTTTCTCCAGCAAAGAAGTTTGTTGAGAAGTTTAGAGAAGAAGGAAAGACAGTTGTATATGTAGCTATAGATAATAGGCTCTCCGGCGTTATAGCGCTAGCTGATACACCTAGGGAATACGCTAAACAAGTAATAGATTATCTGAAGAAAAAAGGCCTTAAAGTAGTTATGTTGACTGGTGATAACAAGGTTACAGCCAAGGCTATTGCCCGTATGCTAGGTATTGATGAAGTTATTGCAGAAGTACTTCCTGAGGATAAGGCAGATATTATAAAGGATCTGCAGAGAAGGGGAGAAGTTGTTGCAATGGTTGGAGATGGAGTAAATGATGCTCCAAGTCTTACTCAAGCCGACGTAGGTATTGCTATGGGTAGTGGAACAGATATAGCCAAAGAAGCCGGGGATATAGTTCTTGTTAAAAATGATCTTAGAGAAACTGTTGTAGCGTTGGAAATAGGTAATGCTATTAAGAAGAAAATAGTATTCAATCTATTTTGGGCATTCATATATAACGTCATACTGATACCTGTTGCAGCAGGAGTATTGTATCCAGCAACAGGCCTTGTTCTAAGACCGGAGTTTGCAGGATTGGCTATGGCATTAAGCTCTGTATCTGTAACAAGTAATGCTTTAACATTGAAGAAGTGGAGACCTCCCAGAGAAAGTGGTTACTAAATTTTTTGTACCGGTGAAAAAACTATATTAGGGGTGGTTTCCATATACGTTACCGAGGTTAAGAACTATGGCTATAGATCCGGTATGTGGAATGGAAGTAGATCCTGTGAAGACACCGTATAAGACTGTCTACAAAGGCGTGATCTACTACTTCTGTAGTAAGAACTGTAAAAGAGAATTCGAGAAGAACCCAGAATACTATTTAGAGCATGGACCTGTGGGAATGCATCACTTAATGCATGGTATGAGAGGCGATTAACTATGGATAGTATCTTAATAGCAACTATCCTAGTAACAGTGGTAGCTGTACCCGCCATAGCATTAACTGTATGGTTTACATGGCCTGGCTTCATGGGCCACATGATCACAGATATGTTCAGAATGCATGAGCACATGGAAGATCATGATGAGTCTGCTGAAGCAAACGAGGCTATCTTAACAGGTGTTATTATAGATAAAAATAGTGGAGGAATAACTGTCTGGGACAAAAATAGTGGTAGAGACTATATCGTATTAGTAGAGGGGTCTTGGATTATAGAGTATGATGGGGGCAAAAAAGATGTTATTTATGGAGATGAAGTTTTGGCTAAGTACATAAAGCTAAATAATACAATAGTGGTTATAGGTTATAGCAGAGGCTCAAACATAATTTATCCCAAAGAAATACTCTTAACAAATAAAGGACTCTCTATGAAGTCTATGGAGTTTATGGAAGAAGAAACGATTAAAGGACATTGTCCCATGAGGTAGGAGCTGTGGTAAATAAACATATTGTTGCCAACGAAGTTTTTTACTCATGCGAGATATGTGGCCTAGTATATAATTCTATGGAATATGCTAAGCGTTGTGAGGAATATTGTAAACAACATCCAGGCACTTGTTCTTTAGAGATAAGCAAGTATGCTGTAGGATATGTTGTAAGGGAAAATAATGGTCTTAGCAAGATAGTGTTTTATAAGCTATTCTCTTTTAAATAATAACTACTTATTTTTACAAAATATATTTGGAAATGTCTCAGCATCGTTGTTCATAGGTGTTTCTCCATTTTTTGTTTAAAGAAGAGGGTATCCATTATTACTTCCTCATCCTATATACCTTGGATATTATTGTGAGCGCTATGAATAGGTATGATAGCTGTACTATAGCTCTAAGTAATTCCATCTCTGTTGTATAGCCTATTAGTATAGATAGTATAGTTCCTACAATGTTTTCTTCATGTAATGGATTGTCGGCACTTATATTTATTTTATAAAGTGGCTGACTAAGTATTCCAAGATCTATACCTATGTCTTCACCATATTCAAGTACTTCATGAACACCATATCCTAGCATTCCACTGGCTATTAGGATAAGTAGTATGCTTGTTATATAGAAGAATTTCCTTAGACTAATTCTTACTCCGTAGCGGAATATTGTATACGATATGCCTAGGCTTAGGATAGTGCCTGCTACTAAACCTAGTGTTGTTGAAAGTATGTCTTGAAGAATTAATGGTAGTGAGAACAATATAGTTTCAATTCCTTCTCTAAAGACTATTATAAAGCCTATAGATGCCATGCTTAAATATACTTTTACACTATCGGGCTTATTGTAGAATATCTTTTCTTCAATTTTCTCTCTAATCTCTTGTTTTATCTTAGGCCCTTTTCTAGCCATCCAATATATTACACTAGTGAGTACTGCAACTGCTATGAAAGCGCTAATAGCTTCTATTAAGGCTTTATTGATGAAGACTAAGGTAGCTACATACGCTAAATATATAATTATCCCTAAGGAAATACTTGCTACAACCGCAGCTATACCTCCCACAATAACGGGTTTAACTAGATGTTTCTTACCAACTCCCTTTAGATAGGTTACTATTAAAACTATTATTATTAGTGCCTCAAACGCTTCTCTGAAGGATATTATGAAGGATGCAAGCACTCAAATCACCTCTTCATAACTATGTATA
>WAML01000124.1 GCA_015522345.1 Desulfurococcales archaeon | reverse complement strand
TACTTAAGCCTTCAACAGAGATACCAGTAGCTTCTTCAATTAAATGATCTGCTCTATAGACTCTACCACATTTCCTACATTCTGTAACAGGATCGGTAAAGTTATCTTCATGGCCGCTTGCTTTCAACACTATTCTAGGAGTTATTATGGGAGTCTCTATTTCAGCTACTAAACCATTCTGTTCATCAATAAACACTCTTCTCCAGAGAGAAACTATTTTGTTCTTAACCAATACACCTATGGGACCAAAGTCGTAGAGTCCAGCTACACCACCATATATTTCATATGATGGCCAATAATATCCTCGATTCCTCATTAAACCAGTAAATTTTTCATAATCCATTGAATTCATTAAGATCCACCTACGCCTTAGTTAACTAACTATAGTCTCACACTATAATACGTTTTGTTTTTTATATATTGCTAATAATATTATGTGAGTAGACGATATTAATTACTATGTATCCTAATTACATAGTACAGTAAGTACATAAGGTAAACACTATGGTTACTTGGAGACAATATTTAATGGAGACAATATGTTTTGGTTGTAGTAGAAACAATGAATCACCGTATCTAGTACTAGGTGTTCCTATAGATAATACAGTTACGTTTAAGCCAGGAACACGGTTTGCTCCTAATAGAATAAGAGAAGTTGCGTGTGATATAGAATTCTACTCTATATTCTCAAACAAGGATATCGATCTAATAGGATATCATGATTTAGGAAACATTGTTGTTACTCCTGGAGATAACAATTCTTCTGTAAAGAGAGTTGAGAGAGTAATTCAAGGAATTAGGGAAGAATATCCATGGAAGAAAATAATTGTTTTAGGAGGTGAACATACTACTACATACGGTGTATTAAAAGGGTTAATAAATAGTATAGAACCCCACGATCTATCCTATATAGTATTTGATGCCCATCTAGACCTTAGAGAAAAATATCTAGGCTATAGAATAAGTCATGCAAGCGTGAATAGACTAGTGTATGAAGAAATAAATGTAAAGCCAATAATAATAGGAGCAAGAGCTTGGTCGAAAGAAGAATATGATTATGCAAAAGACAAAGAAATACCTGTATATAGTATACTAGATATTCAACAAAGTAGGTTAGAATACCTCATTGATAAAATCACTAAATACTTAGAAAACACTAAATACCTATACATATCGATTGATATGGATGTGATTGATCCAGGATATGCCCCGGGAGTCTCAAATCCTGAAGCACTAGGATTAACTCCTGTTCAATTATTGAACATGCTCTATGAAGTATTGAGGAAGTTTGGGCCTAGACAAGTAGTGGGTTTTGATATAGTTGAAGTAAATCCTTTAGTAGATGTAAATGATGTAACAAGTATTCTTGCATCAAAAATAGTAGTAGAGCTAACTGGTATACTTTCTTCTAATAAAGTCGTGTAGTAAGTTTAGACAAATTATATAGCTTTTACTAATCTAAAGCTTCTAGCAACCTTATATATGATTTTATACCCGCAATGAGGACATCTAATTCCAGGTAATAATCTTAGTTGTTCATCAGTAAATACTCTCCCGCATCGACCACATTTATAGTATGGCATGGAAGACCTACCTCTTTTGTGTCGACATATGTTTCACATACTAAGTTTTATAAGGGTTTCTATAATACTTTATTAAACAGGTAGATATATGAACCCTTAGCTTAAAAAGGTATGTATAGGAGCAAGAGACATGGTATCTGATCCATCATCTGTATTTGGCGGATTACCTCCAGAGCTTTATGAACAATTAATAAGAGAGCAACAATTTATAAAAATAAGACTTGATCGAAGAAAATTCGGTAAAGAAGTAACTATAATAGAAGGAATTACCGGCAGTACAAGTGAGTTAAAACAGATAGCATCAAAGCTTAAATCAAAGCTTGCAACAGGCGGTACAGTAAAAGAAGGAAGAATAGAATTACAAGGAGATCATAGGCATCGCGTTAAACAAATACTTATTGAAGAATTCGGTTTTCCGCCAGAAAATATTATGATAATAGATTGAAATTATTTTTTAAGCCTAGTAAAAAGAGGGCTTT
>WAML01000123.1 GCA_015522345.1 Desulfurococcales archaeon | reverse complement strand
TATCCTACTATAGTTCCACAACTCAATTGTATATGCGAATATATAAATCTTTTATTGAAATAAACTTATTAGAACACTACTTGTATAACACGTGTATTACTTAGTTAAAGAATCTTTATCTCTAACGATATATACTCGATATACTACGTAATCTACTAAGAGCTTTCCCTAGTACTTCTACAGTATAGTCTATATCGTCTACTGTATGGTACTTCGTTAACTTAAATAATATACTCCCATGGGCTTCCTCGTGCTTCCTACCTATAGCCAGTAGTACATGACTTGGCTCTAGAACTCTACTAGTACAAGCACTTCCACTTGAAACATATACTCCATAAGTACTTAGTTCTAGAGTAAGAGCTTCTCCTTCAACATAGAGGAAGCTTACATTAACGTTATCAACAACTCTCTTGTCTCCTAGAGGCCCATTAACTAATACATGGTCTATATTATCAAGTATTTGCTTAAATAACTTATCTCTAAGAGTTCTAACATAATTGTTAATGGAATCCATGTCTTCGATAGCTTTTCTAGCAGCTTTATAGAAACCAACTATTGCTGGAACATTTTCTACTCCAGGCCATAGTTTTTGTGTACTAAGTGCCCCATGGAGTATTTTCTCTACTTTAACTCCTCTTCTAATATATAGTGCTGCTGCTCCCTTTGGACCAAGTATTTTATGACTACTAATACTGAGGAGGTCTATAGGTATTTTCTCTACGTCTATAGGTATTTTCGTGTATGCATCAACAGCGTCTACATGGACTATAGTGTTTTTATTCTTAGACTTAACTATATCAACTATATCTTTTATAGGCTGTATAGTACCTATTTCATGGTTAACCCATTGTATACTTACTAATATCGTATCCTTTGTTATCAATGAATCAAGTATATCTAAGTCTACAAAACCTTCGTTGTCTACTGGAATAGATACTACATTAAAACCATTTTCTCCAAGATAGTTTATTGGAAGTAATACACTATAGTGTTCTATAGCTGAAGTAACTATTTTTCTTCCATGGTTCTTATAAGCTTTTGTAGCCCCTAGTATAGCTAGGTTATTTGCTTCTGTACCACTATGTACAAAAACTATTTCCTCTGGATCAGCGTTTATACTCCAGGCAATATAGTCTCTAGCTTCTAGAACTGCTTCAAGAGCTTCCCACCCTAGTCTATGAGTTATAGATGGGTGTCCATAGCCTTTTTCATAATAGTATTTAATCATTTCATTAACGATCTCTGGTGGAACCCATCCACTATTCTCTAGATCATAATATACTTCTCTCTCGGGTTTACCATGCGCCTTGAGTAATTCACGTACTTTAGCTAGTTCTTTTGATCCAGAGAACGTGTTCTATGCCACCTCCTTACCTAACTATATTGATAACACATGTTATAAATATTGTTTATTTAAATACTATATAGTAGATTATATAAGGTGGAGTATACAATGATCGACCCATACAGGATTAGAGAAGATTTTCCAATATTTCATACAAATAGGTTTAAGAAAAAAATCATATACTTTGATAATGCTGCTACAACTCATAAGCCTTTGCCCGTTATCGACGCTATTGTAGAATTCTATACGTCGTACAATTCTAACATACATAGGGGTCTTCATACTTTAAGCCAAGAAGCTAGTGAAAAATACGAGAAAGCACACGAAACAGTAGCTAAATTCATTGGCACTAAAAACCCTGATTCAATAGTTTTTGTAAGAAATACTACAGAAGCATTAAATCTCGTTGCTTTTGGATGGGGGTTAAAGAATCTTAGAGAAGGAGATGAAGTTGTTATAACTATGATGGAGCACCACAGCAATATACTTCCTTGGGTAAAACTTGCTGAGCTTAAGAAACTTCGTCTAAAAGTAGTAGACCTAGATGATAGAGGTTATTTGAGGTATGATTTATTGGAGAAAGCTATTACTGAAAAAACTCGTGTAGTTGCTGTAGTTCATATGAGCAATGTACTTGGTTATATAAATGATGTTAAGAAAATAGCTAAATTAGTACATGAAGTAAATGGCATAATTGTTGTTGATGGAGCTCAGAGTGTACCACATATACCAGTGAATGTAATGGATCTAGATATTGATTTCCTGGCTTTTAGTGGACATAAAATGCTTGGTCCTACAGGAATAGGTGTTCTCTATATTGGAGATAGAGTATTTAATGAAATGGATACGTTTATTGTTGGCGGAGGAGCTGTTAAAGAAGTAC
>WAML01000122.1 GCA_015522345.1 Desulfurococcales archaeon | reverse complement strand
CATCATAGGATTAATCACAGTTATAAATCTAAAGTAATGCATAATATAATAGCTATTTAAATAACATTAATTAAGTAATCTAGATAAGTCATATAAAGGGGGCCCTCGCCGCCTCACACCCCCAGAGACCCCAGCCATAGGGAGATGGATATGAAGGGGGTCGGTCCGGCGAGGGACAATTCGTGTCCCTAGGCCAGATACTCTTATCCCAATTATCTGTAATCTGTAATAAGTTATTTTAGATAATATATCTAAGTATAACTGTGTTTTTAGTTAAAGAGGAGACCTGGGTATGAGATTTCAAGTAATTAGATTATTTGATCCCTGGAAAAGCCCTCTTTGTACCTGCCCCCTAAAATATAGTCTACATCCCTATACGGGATGTAGTCATTTCTGCCTCTACTGCTATGCTACATCATATATAGGGTTAAAGCCTAGTACTCCTAAGAAAGATTTTTTGAAGAAGCTTAGAAGGGATCTAAGGTTTATTGATAAGAAGTTATTGGTAGAACTAAGTACAAGTAGCGATCCATATCCTCCCATAGAAAAGAGTATTGAGTTGACTAGGAAGACTCTTTCAATACTTCACGAGTATAGAGTAAGAACTCTTATAACAACTAAATCAAATATTGTTGTAAGAGATATTGATTTATTAAAGAAAATGAAGGCAGCTGTAATGATAACAATAACTACACTTGACCAATCTCTTGCGAAAAAACTTGAGCCTGGAGCTCCTTCTCCTAAAGAAAGGCTTATAGCACTTAAGAAACTTAGTGAGGAAGGGATTCCAGTAGGTGTACGTATCGACCCTATTATCCCCTACTTGAACGATGAACCTAGTGAATTAAGAGAACTCGTAGACGCTGTTATAGCGTATGGTGCAAAACATATTGTTACGTCAACTTATAAAGCGAGACCTGATAATTTTAGGAGGCTTATTACGGTATTCAGTGATTTAAAGAGCAGACTATACAATCTATACTATATGAGAGGAGAAAGGATCAGAGGATATAGATATCTTCCCTCAAATATGAGAAAGCAATTACTCCACTACGTTACATCTAGGGCTAGAGAAAAAGGAGTGACTTATGCTGTCTGTAGAGAAGGTTTCCAAGGCATAGAGTACTTTAATGCGCCGAGTTGTGATGGTTCTCATTTAATAATGTTAAAGAATTTAAGGTAGATGCCAAGAAACTATAGAATAGATGATGAAGCCCGCATCGACAATGACTTAAGTGATTGAACTTCCCTGTGGCTGACAATTAGTAAATACGCCCTTTATCTAGTAGACCAAGTAGTTCATCTAAATCTACTTCACCAAGACCTATCATATAGTCTCCTGCACCATACGATATAATGTATTTTCTATCTAATCTCCATAGGCCGCAGGGGAATATAGTATATGGTCTATCTCCAAATATCTCGTATGATTGGCTAGGCTCCATTATATACGTTGGTGTAACTGCTTTAACTACTACATTATCTCTACTAAACTCTAGTTCTATAGCAAATAATCTATAAGCATGAATATCTCTATCGGGTGCATGGACGAACGCTATTAATTCATTAGGTTTTATATGTATTGGGGGCATAGCCCATCCAATTTTATCTTCAAATGGAGCTTGTGGTATTACATCTATAGTGTATTTTAACGGTACTTCCTGAACCTCCTTTATATTCTCTATATTGGCTAAGAATGTTGGATCTATTTCACTTATAGCTAGATAGAAGGAATCATCATCTAAGTGGGGTCTGTGGAACAAGTATACTCTTCCGTTAGTTTTTACTAGAAACGCGTCTTTATCGCTAATCAAGTGTTTACGTAGTTCACCGCCAATTACATAGGCGTGTACTTTTTTCCATACGTGATTCCATTTACTCCCTCTAACACGTACTGCTGTTATTGGTAGTGTTCGTTCAGTCGTTACTCTAGGGTTAAAGTAATTGACTGTTCTACCTGTGTAGGTCATTAATATGTTACCATTTATTTCATAGACGCGTGGATCTTCTGTACCCCATATATCGTATTTTGTTGATGGGTAAACAACCATTTTAGATGCATATGTATTTAGATTTACATTACCACTATACACATCTTCGATAGGTACAGTTATCTCAACTATACTTGATACATACATGTAGTAGCCAACAATTATTCTAGCGTATACGTAGATATCGTCTCCAGAAACCATTATAGCTGGATTAAATACTGCAGCAGGATTAGTTATGGGATAGTTGTTTATGAATACTCTATTAGGCGATATTACTCCTAGTCTCTTGACTATATCTTTTGTCTCAAATACTCTCTTTTTAGAAGCTTCATTATACCCTACTGCTTTTCTAAAATACCTAGAATATTTTCCTTCAATAGACATTCAGTATTTCACCAGACTAAATATAATAGTTATATCGGGAATACCTTATTAAATAATATGGGTCTAGGGATCTCCAAGGTAATAGTCTATTTAATACCCTTAATTATACCACGCAATTTATTCGCTGATATGTAGAAAAGTCTACACAAATGATACGTTATACCTTCTAAATAGAGTAAACCGTAAGTAAATAGAATAGACCTTATATATTTTACTGTAAGGAAGCCTCAACACATCAGTTTGTCTAATTCTATCAAGAAAAATAATATATTCTATAAACAAGTACAGAAGTAGTTCAGAACCTATTGGAAAATACAGAGGATCTACTATGGATTATGCTATTGTAGCCCAGGGTTTAAAGAAAAAGTATAAGACTAAGAAGAGAAAGGGGTTAATAAAGTCAGAAACCCAGGTTGTTGAAGCATTAAGAGGAGTATCTTTTCGGGTAAAATATGGTGAAGTAGTAGGTCTTTTAGGGCCTAATGGTGCTGGTAAGACTACTACTGTAAAAATACTATCAACACTACTACTTCCAGACGAAGGAGAAGCTTATGTAGCAGGGTATGATGTTGTTAGAGAAGCTAATGAAGTTAGGAAACGTATAGGTATACTACTTAGTGTTGAAAAAGGCTTCTACGCTAAACTCACAGGTAAAGAGAATCTAGAATATTTTGGAGCATTGTATGGTATACCGCGGAAGATTTTATCAGATAGAATAAACTATCTTATGAAATTACTTGAACTAGATAGGCTAGGTGCAGTAGATAGATTATTTGAAGAATATAGCTTAGGTATGAAGGCTAGACTAGGACTAGCTAGAGCATTACTAAAGGATCCACCTATACTCTTGCTAGACGAGCCAACACTAGGCTTAGACCCTCCGAGTGCACGTAAGATAAGAGGTCTTGTAAAAGACTTAGCTAGAGAAGGTAAAGCAATACTCTATACTACTCATAATATGTTTGAAGCAGAAATCGTATGTGATAGAATATTATTGATAAATAAGGGAGTAATTGTAGCTGAAGGAACACCCTATGAATTAAAGACTATGTTGCCACGTTTAAGAACAATAGTTGTTCTAGTTAAGAATGGAGATGAATTTAAGATAAATAGTGTATTGAGTGAATTAAGTTTAAAGTATAGTGTTAAAAGAACTCCTGAAGGACTTATTGAAGTACGTGTTCATGTGCCTAAGCCAGAGGAGTACTTAAGCGATATAATTAAAGTAATAGTACATAACGGGTATGATATAATGACTATGAGGATTGAAGAACCAACTCTAGAAGATGTATTCATATATTTCTCTAGTAAAGAATAAAAGGGATTTGTATGAGCAACTTTATAGATATCATTAGAGCTGAACTAAAGTTTGTATATGGAGATATATTCAGGAGGAAAAGCGTCTTAATAATGTTTCTTGCATACCCCTACATATTGACAGTATTTATTCTATTAATAGGCTATTCTTTTGGTTCCCCTAAAGTATTCATTGAAAGAGTTGGTGTTGACCCAGTTATATTCTTTATAACCAGTGGCTTCATGTTATTAGCTATACTAGGTGTTAGCGATGATATTTTCTGGAGACCTATATTTGAAGAATGGATGGGAACTTTACCCTATATAATAGCTAGTCCTGTATCAAGAATACAACACTATTTAGCAATACCTATACCTAGGTTGCTTTTAGTACTCTTAACTGGTTCCACAAGTGTAGTTCCAGTGCTTACATACTTTTATGGATTAAATGGATTTATAGAGTCTCTAGTAATTCTTGGATTAACGATGGTTGGTGCTGTATTCTTTGCCTCAGTATCAATGGTTTCTCTAGGGATAATATATGGTTTTGGCGGAGAGAGTTGGCGTGTAATAAATGTTCTAAGGCCATTACTACTAATACTTATAGGAGCCTATTATCCAAGGTTCTTAATGCCTTTGATGGGGAAGATAATTAGTGGACTTATTCCTTCATCATATGTTGTTGAAGCTATCCAAAGAATGCTTATAGACCCTAGTGTCCCAGCATCGTTTATTCTCATGCTCTTGGGTATAGCTACTGCTTTATTCGTAGTATATACTCCTGTAGGTGCTAAGAGTATTGTATTTTGGGAGAAAAAGAGGGTTAGTGAAGGGGTGAAGACGTAGTGTCTTCTAGACTTGAAGTAGCATTTGTAATATTTAGGTCGTATGTTATTACGGAGTTACTTAGGAATAAAGGGATAATATTTGGACTGCTAAGTTTAGCTGTGTGGATGATATTATTTATCGTACCTATATCGTTATTTAGTCCTCCTGGAGTAGATCGTGGAGTAGCATCGGCTTATGCATTTACGGCAGTCCTTGTCTTTATGTCCTATTCTATGGCTGCATGGGATTGGGCATGGGTGATTAGATGGGCTTTAGCTAATAATATACTAGAGTATATAATAGCTAGTGGACGCAGTATATTCATTCTCTACTTAGGCGTAATGCCGGTATCCATTATCTGGATCTTGCTTGCATTAATTACAGTCTATGCTTTATTGTCTGCACTTATTGCCCCACCATATATAGTTGTTAGAGATCCTCTACTGCTAGTCATGGGGTTGACAATATTTGCTATAGTACTGTTTTCACACGCACTTATACTAGGAGGTACAATTATCTCCGCTGGTACAAGCGGTCCTGTAATGGAGTTTATTAGTTGGCTTCTCCCAATTGCCACGGGAGGCGTAGTTCCATTAAAGAATCTCCCTCCTCAAGTACAGAAAATAGCTTTAGCTACACCTTATAGCTACCCAGCAGAACTAATTAGATACTCGTTACTAGGTACAGAAACAGTATTGGGAGTAACCACCACACTCGTTATAGGCATAGTATATTCACTAACATTTCTTGCGGCAACACTATATTATTTCGAGAGACAATTAAAGAAAATGTTGAAAGAAGGGCCTAAGAGTATAGGAATGTACTAGGCCACATATCTATTCATTAGTGATTATAAATAACTATACTGATGAACACAATTAATTATAACAATATAATTTAGGAGAATAATAAGGAAAAAGAAGTAAAAAAGTAGATTATTAGTCGGGTATAATTCTTGTACCAGATTCTCCCTTTAATGCTTCATATGCTTTGAAGAGATGTCCTATTATTGCTTGTTTGCCACCATTTTTAACAAATCTTATTCCCGCTAGTACCTTTGGACCCATACTGCCTGGTTTGAAGTGTCCTTCCTTATAGTACTTCTCTGCTTCACTAACAGTCATTACATCAAGAGGTTTTTGTTGAGGCGTTCCATAGTTCAAGTAGACTTTTTCAACATCTGTTAGTATAAGGAGTGTTCCTGCTCCAAGGGCTGTAGCTAATCTTTCTCCGGCCAAGTCTTTGTCTATTACTGCTTCTACACCTTTTAATGCACTATCTTGTTTTATTACAGGTATTCCTCCTCCGCCACTAGCTATTACAATAAATCCTTCTTCAACGAGTTTCTTAATTGCATCTATTTCTATAGGTCCTATAGGATCTGGTGAAGGAACTACTCTCCTCCATCCACCGCGTGGATCGGGTTTCATGACCCAGCCTAGTTCTTCTGCTATTTTCTTTGCTTCAGCTTCTTCATACCAAGGGCCAATGTATTTTGTTGGATTCTGGAAAGCAGGGTCATCCTTATTTACTAGGACTTGAGTCACAACAGTTACTACGCCTTTTACTTTAGTACCTAAGAGTCCTTTTTCAAGGAGTTTATTATAGAGGCTCTGTTGTATTAAATACCCTAGCCATCCCTGGGTCATAGCACCAGCTATATCAAGTGTCATTGGAGGAAGGTTCTTCATTTTAAGGCCTGCCATCATCCACTCGGCAATTATTCCTACTTGTGGCCCATTTCCGTGGGTTATAGCGATCTTATATCCTTCTTCAATAATTTTTATCAAGAACTCTGCAGATCTATACGCGTTCCTCCAATAGTCTTCGGGAGTACCTTTTTCTCCTTTAGTCTGAAATGCATTACCGCCGAAGGCTACTACTAAGAATTTTTCATCTCTACTCATTATTCTCCAACCTCACTATATGAGGCTACATTATCATTTTTCTATTAAAGAGATGGAATATTAAATTATCTCTTATAAGCAAGAAATTATTTAGGAAAAGAGTGCTATGTATTTTCCTTTATTCTTCTCTTCTTATCTTCTAGTTCTTTCGTTAATACTTTTGAAAAATCTTTCATAGTCTCTATCGACTCTTTAGCTCTACCTACTTCCTTTAATACAGGTTCTAGAACTCTCTTACTAATTAATTCCTTGACTTCTTTTGGTGCTTCAATTGTTTTTAAAGCTAGTTTTCCTTCCATAGTTAAGGGTTTATCTATGTTTCTATAACGTTTTTTAAAGAAGTAATAGCTTGCAGATATTATAAATACTGTATACACTACACTAAAGACTATTCCTATAAAATCATTTGAGACAAATAATTTTATACTATAACTAATTGTATTCGGCAATATAATGAACACTATATTCATTACTAGAGCAAATAATATGAATAAATAAGACATGAAGCTTAGTCCTAAGCCGACAATACCTTCTCCACGATACTTCTCCACAAGCTCTACATCATGTTTGTGTTTGACCAGTCCTTTTCCAGCGTTAATCGATAAAAGGGTTCCAACAATAAACGCTATATAACCTATGTATTCGATAAAATTTATTTCTCCAAAGACCATTGCTTCATCCTTCATGAAATCTAGTATCCTTCCTTTTATAATACGTTTTGTTAAAAGAAAAGTTTTTTGTATGACTGTTAGGTGTAATTAAATTATAAGGGGTGGATATTCTAGTATGAGGGGCTTAGCTCGTAATACAGCTATAGTTATAGCTCTTGTAATAATAGTTGTCGCAATAGTAGGAATATATTTTGCAACTATGCCACGTCCACCAGCTAAACCAGAAACGACGACTCCAACTACAAGTCCACCAACAACTACGCCGCCTACTACATCACCGACGAGTGTAGCTTCTCCATCACCTACTACAAGCAAGCCTATTCCAAAGAAGATAGCTGTTGTCTACGATATAGGTGGTCGTGGAGACCTGAGCTTTAACGACATGGCTTACCTAGGAGCTTCTAAAGCAGCTAAAGACTTTAACCTAGAACTAGTTGAAGTCCAGAGTAAGACTGAAAGCGACTATCTCCCTAACCTAAGGACTCTTGCTAAGTCCGGCGAGTACTTAGTTATAGTAGCTGTAGGTTTCCTCATGACTGATGCTGTAAATCAGGTTGCTGACGAATATCCAGACCAGTTATTCGCAATAATAGATGGATACATACCCGATAAACCAAATGTCTTAAGCGTCCTATTTAAAGAACATGAGGGAAGTGCTTTAGTAGGAGCATTAGCTGCCATGGTTGCCCATAACTATGGTTGTAAAGCGGTTGGAGTAGTTCTTGGAATGGAGATCCCGGTTCTATACAAGTTTGAAGCTGGCTACTACTGGGGTATTAGATACGGCGAAAAAGTCTATGAAAAACAAACTGGCACTAAAGTAGAACCTCTAGAAGTGCTCTGGACTTATACAGGTGCTTTCAACGACCCTGCTAGAGGAAAAACTGCTACTGAAGCACAATTAGCACAAGGCGCTTGTGTAGTATACAATGTTGCTGGCGCTACTGGACTAGGTATATTTGAGGCAGTTGAAGAAGCTGCTAAAGCTGAAGGAAAGGATATGGGGCCACCATTTGCTATAGGAGTTGATAGTGACCAAGACTGGATTAAGCCAGGATTCATTATAGCTAGTATGATGAAGCGTGTAGACGTAGGCGTTTATACTGCTGTACAGAGAGCTCTAGACTACTACAATGGTAAAATAGACAAATACGGCGGAATACTTGAGCTAGGCTTAAAAGAAGGAGGTGTTGGAGTAAGCTCTATCGAGGACCTAGAAACCTTCCTAGAAATAGCTGCAATGGCTGGTAAAAAAGTTAACAAGGAAGAAATTATTGCTAAAGTAAGAGCTATGAGAGAAAGCATACCATCATGGATATGGGACGAAGTAAACAAACTAGCTGAAACACTAAAGACTAACCCTGATGTAGAAATAATGGGATTAAAGTTCTCAGAAATAGAGAAAATGATACCATTAGATGCTAACGAGATTAAACAAATAAGAGAACAACTAGGAGTACCAGCAGGCTAAATAACTATATAGCCTACCCTATTTAGATGCTTAAAATAAAATAAATTTTTATATCTCATACCCACATTACATTTTTAATAAAGCTGTAGCAATAAAAGACCGTTATCAAGAGTGATTACTTTGACGAACACAGATATTGTAGTAAAGATGGAGAATATAGTTAAAGTATATCCTGATGGAACAGTTGCTTTAAGAGGAGTCAATTTTGAGGCAAAGCGTGGAGAAATTCATGGTCTTTTAGGAGAAAATGGTGCTGGGAAAACAACGTTAATGAAGATACTATCTGGTTTACTAAAGCCTACTGAAGGCACTATCTACATAAGGGGTAAGAAGGTCTCGTTTAGAAGTGCTGCTGAAGCACTAAAACATGGAATAGGCATGGTCCATCAGCATTTAGCTTTAGTCCCAGTATTTACTGTCCTTGAAAACATTATACTTGGTTTATCATATAAAGAAGTCGATGTAAATAGACTTAAGAAGCTGATGGAGTCTACTGGATTAAAAGCTCCTCTTGATGCAGTAATAGAGGATTTACCTCTCGGTGTTAGACAAAGAGTTGAAATATTGAAGATGTTGTATAGGAACGTTGATATACTAATACTAGATGAACCTACGACAAATCTTACTCCTACTGAGACAAAAGAGTTATTTAAAACTCTTAGGATCCTCAAGAAACAGGGTAAAACAATAATTTTTATTACTCATAAGCTTAGAGAAGTTATGGAGATTACCGATCGCGTTACTGTATTGAGGAGAGGAAAAGTAGTAGGAGTAGTAGAAACAAGTAAAGCTACTCCGGAAATGCTTGCTAAAATGATGGTTGGGCGTGAAGTAGTTTTCAAGATAGAGAAAAAGCCTCCAGTTATAAGAGAGCCTCTCCTAGTAGTTAAGGATCTATGGGTTAGAAGCGATCTTGGCGGATGGGCCGTAAAAGGACTATCATTTGTAGTTCATGGAGGAGAAATATTTGGTATAGCTGGCGTTGAAGGCAATGGGCAGAAAGAACTTGTAGAAGCATTAACTGGTTTACGTAGGGTCGAGAAAGGAAAGATCCTGTTGATGGGCATTGATATAACAAATAAGAATCCAGCTCAACTATATAGGCTAGGTTTATCCCATATACCCGAGGATAGGCAGAGGCTTGGCTTAATACTTGATATGGCTATAGCTGAGAATAGTATTCTCGGAATACAACGAAATAAACCGTTTATAGGTAGAATGCTTGTAATGAAGTGGAGGAACATATTTAGTCATACAGAGAAGATCATAAAGAACTTTGACATAATAGCTCCTGGAGTTAAAGCTCCCGCTAGAAGCTTGAGTGGAGGCAATCAACAAAAGCTTGTTGTAGGTAGGGAAATAGTTAAAGCTCCTAGAGTAATAGTTGCTGCACAACCAACTAGGGGACTTGATGTAGCTGCTACTGAGTATATTAGAAGGCTCTTGATAAAAATGAGGGATGAAGGTAAAGCTGTTCTACTAGTTTCAGCTGATCTCGATGAAATACTCCAGCTAAGTGACAGAATGGCTGTTATCTACGAAGGAGAGTTCATGGGTATAGCTAAACCAGAAGAGCTTACTGAAGAACAAATTGGTTTAATGATGGGTGGCTACAAACTTGAGCAGGTCCTAAGCGGTATTTCGAAGAATACACGCCAAAGGTGATGTATGGTGAGTCAACACAAGTATGTAAAGACGATAATAGCTTTCTTCAGTAAATACAAGGATATTTTCCAGTATATTTTAGAAACAATAATAGCTATCATAATAGGTTTTGTAGTTGCTGGAATACTAATGTGGCTCGGAGGATATGATCCTATAAAAGCCTATGCAGCATTATTTACATCAGCTTTCTCTTTTACAGACCCCTACTATACTGCAATGACGCTCAGTTTTGCAACTCCATTAATGCTTACAGCTCTTACATTTGCTATCGGTGTAAGAGCTGGTCTCTTCAACATTGGTGCTGAAGGACAAATGTATATGGGGGCTTTAGGCGTAATAATTGTAGCAGCGCTAGCACTTCCATCACCACTATACATACCGCTCGAGTTTGCAATGGGAATACTCCTTGGCCTAGCATGGGGATTAATAGCTGGTTTACTAAAGGTGCTGAGGAATGTTAATGAAGTAGTAAGCACTATAATGTTAAACTGGATAGCGTTCTGGATTGTGGAATATGCTAGAGTATACGTATATCCTGATCCAGTGGATGCTTCTAAAACGATAAAAGTTCCTCCGCCAGGTAGATTACCAATACTAATACAAGGAACTGAGCTTTCACTAGCGTTCATTATATCGTTGATTATAATTGCTATAACATACTACCTACTATGGTATACTGTCCTAGGATACGAGATTAGGGCTACTGGTTTAAATCCTGATGCAGCACGATATGGCGGCATAAATATTAAGAAAACCATGTTGTACTCATTCATAATAGGAGGTATAACTGCTGGATTAGCGGGAGTAGTAGAAATTACTGGTAGACCACCTAGTTACGCCATAACAACGGGTTTATCTAATATATTTGGACTAGGATTCGATGGTATAGCTGTATCTCTTATAGGTGGCAACCACCCACTAGGTATAATACCTGCAGCTATATTCATTGGTGCTTTAACAGCTGGTTCTCGTGGTATGCAGATTGTAGCTGGTGTTCCTCTAGAAATGGTGAAGGCTGTTCAAGGAATAATTATTATAGCATTAGCGGTCCCCGGTCTTATACGTTTAGTTAGAAGGTATATGAGGGTGAGAAGGTATGGACGCTGAAATGATTATTGAAATACTTAGGCTAACTACTTTCTCTATGACACCCTTGCTTTTAACAGCTGTAGGTGAAATTGTTACAGAGAGATCTGGTGTAGTAAATATTGGTTTAGAGGGAATAATGCTTATTTCCGGCTTTGTAGCTGTTGCTGTAGCAGAAGCAACTCTAAATCCATGGGCTGGAGTACTAGCTGGATTAGCTATAGGCGCCTTTATAGGGCTAGTGCATGGAGGTATATCAGCTTATCTGAAAGGATACCAGATAATAAGTGGACTCGGTATAAACTTGTTTGCACTAGGATTCGTAGCATTTGGTATAGAAGCTGTATGGGGTGTTAGAGGCTATCATACTCCTCCAGTAGTAGCTAAAGTACCTAGGATTCCCATGCTAGATATATCTCCTATATTCGTTATAGCCATACTAATAACTGTCTTAACACACTATATGTTATTTAAGACAAGTATTGGTTTAAAAATAAGGTCTGTTGGAGAGAATCCTGAAGCAGCAGACGTAGTAGGAGTAAATGTTGAATTAGTACAGTTACTGGCAACAATGTATGGAGCTTCACTAGCTGGTCTTGCAGGAGCATTTCTCAGTATCGACTGGCTAGCTGCAATAACCAAGGAGTTACCTGCTGGAAGAGGCTTTATAGCATTAGCGATAGTTAACTTCGCCAACTGGAATCCACTGTTAGCTCTTGGAGGCAGTACTATATTCGGGTTCTTCTGGACACTTGGCGAATGGATAAAGAATATTGGATGGCTTAAAGCAGTTATTCCAATAACTCTAATTAATACTATACCATACATTGCAACTCTAGTAGTCACGGCTGGAGTCATCGGTAGATCTAGGCCGCCGAGACACGTTGGTAGACCATATAAGAGAGAATAAAACCGATTCTATCCTCTTTTTCTATAACCTAGTGATACATATTAACTATAATCCATAATAGATACTGTAATAGGGTGTTCTTCTATGAAAATTTGCGGAGCCGTATTTACATCACCTATAAGTATCTCCATTGCTAAAAAGCATGAAATACCCATTAAGAGTAAATTAGCAAATATTTTTAATGAAATAAAATGGCTTGGCATAGTATATGATGAATCGGGAATAGAAACGTGTGATGCATTAATAGGATTTGTATTAACTGGTGGAACAGAGCATATAGTGTTATCTCATGCTAGTAAAGTTAAGTATTTGGTGCTCATATACCATAAGTACTATAATAGTCTACCTGCTACTCTTGAAGTTCTTCCAGTTCTAAAGAAAATGGGTATTAAGACAGTTACATTATCTTATGAAGATGATTTCTTAAATAAAATGAATGTAGTTAAATCGGTTCTCTACGCCATTGATAGATTAAGTAAAGCGAAATTTGCGTTAGTAGGAGGAATTAGTCCTTGGCTTGTCTATAGTAGAGTTGACAGAGATTATTTAAGGAAAGTCTTTGGAGTAAAAATAATTGATGTACCTTTAGACAAAGTCTTCTCTATGTATAAAGATACTAGCGTTTCTGAAGAAGAGTATATTAAATTAATTAGAGAAAGCACATCATTCCATGTCAGCAAGGAAAGCGTTAGTAATGCTTATAGATTATATAAAGTTCTTAAAAATATACTTAAAGAAGAAGGTAGAATAGATGGTTTTACTATAAAGTGCTTCGATCTAATACCAGTACTAAATACAACAGCTTGTCTAGCTCTTTCACTATTTAATACAAGGAAAGACATTATTGCTGGTTGTGAAGGAGATATTCCATCGCTTATAGCTATGAGTATTGCATCATGGATAAGTGGTAGACCTGCTTTCATGGGTAATATAGCTTGGGTAGGAGACAACTACGTAGTTATAGCTCATTGTACAGCACCTCTTATCTCAAAATACCACTTATACACTCACTTTGAATCGGGCAAAGGAGTGGGGATTAGAGTTGATTATCCTGTAGGTGAAGAAGTAACTATCCTACGATTCAACGACTCCATGGATCTACTTCGTATTGGCATCGGCGTAGTAAGAAATAGGGAGTGGAGTAAGCAATTGTGTAGAACACAGGTAGAGATACAAGTTAGTAATGCTAGAAAACTTATTGACGATAGTATCGGCAATCACTATGTAGTTATACAAGGTAATTATCTAGAACACCTATCATTATTCGCTAGACTACTAGGCATAAGAATTGACATAATCTAATTTTTATCAATTATAATTAGTTTTATATATCCTGTCTACAGAAGAGAATATAGTAACAACACCCCTCTTTCTACCTCTGGGTGATAGATTATGGTGTATACAAAGAGGATACTCTCTCTATTAATAGTATTGTCTATGGTAATTAGTATAGTCAATATAGTGTTTGTAGTAACATATGCTAATGCAGGAGAATCTGGAGTAAAAGTATTTTATGGTCCTACACCGATTAATGAAGGAGATGCAGTAAGACCCAATGACTTAACTATAATGAATGAGTATTTCGCTATTACTATAGGATGGGAATCTTCTCCACCATGGGGTGTTCCTAGAGGACATATAATGGATGCTGCTCCCATCGAAGACGGAGTTGTACTACAAGATACATTAGCGCAGTTTAGCTTCCTAGTAAATAATTGGGGTAATTGGATTAACATCGAAGAACTTGATATTCTAGTCAATACTAGTGATAAGGTTATAGTTAAAGCAAGTGGTTACTGGGAAGAAGTCTATGGAGAAATATACTACATTGTAGAATCTGGCAAGAACTATATGAAGGTAATTGTTAGAATTGTTAATGAAGGCTCTAAAACATACCAGTTGACAAGCGGCTTTGCCATATCATTCAAACGAGGATGGGTATTTATACCAGGTATTGGTACAGCAAGAACATCGTATGGTACTAAAGAAGAACGTGGAGTATTAGATGAATGGGTTGCTGGGTACCATGAAGACTTTGCTATAGGTTTACTCTCGCTAAACTATACACATATAGTATCTTCTACAAGCTGGGTCGACCCTCTCTACGAACACACGCTTTCTCCAGGCGAAGAAAAGACCTTTATTGGCTACCTAATCTTTGCTACAAAAGGCGATTTATCTAAAGTACTATCTACAGTAAACAATATACTTGGAAGAGACTATGGAGTACTTAAAGGTAGTATAACTTATCAAGGAGAGGTATTAGATACAGCATATGTTGTTGTTGAGAAAGATGATAAAGTGTATACTTGGGCTACAGCCATAGATAGTGAATTTAGTATAGAACTCCCACCTGGTACATATAGTGTTCATGGAGAAGCACGAGGATATGGACCTAGTTCACGCATTAGTGTATCAATAACTGCTGGTACTGTTAAAACCATAGATATTAGTGATCTTACTCAGCCTGGTACAGTTAAGTTATATGTATATAACAGTGAAACTAAAGAACCACTAGATGCACAGATTATTATTTCTAAAGGGCCTTCAACACCAATAGCCTTCCTCATGAGACCAGCTGAGTACACTGATCCAGATAATATAGGTTATGCAACTCTAACTCTACCTCCTGCCGACTATACATTAGTTATAAGCTATGGTAAAGGCTTCTTATCTAAACCTGTGGAGCTAGATGTATCTGTAGAACCAGGTAGTGTACAAGAATTTGAAGTACCTATAGAGATCCTTGTTAAACCATGGGAAAGCTACTGGTATTCAGCTGATCTACATCATCACTCGGATATACTTGATGGCAGGACTCCGCCGCCCTACCTTGTTGTAGCACAATCTGCTGCTGGCCTAGACTTCATATTTGTTAGTGACCACGATTCTGTAGTCAATCATGCTGTAATAAAATCTTATGCTGATAAAAGAAATATGCCATTTATACCAAGTGTAGAAATCTCGCCTAATTGGGCTCACTTCAACCCATATCCTATAGAGCTTGGCGTTGACCTACTGTATAGGGGGACTGCATGCGAGATATTTGAAGATGCGAGAAGCAAAGGAGCTATAGTAATAAGAGCTAATCACCCATTCGTTAGAAGTGGGTATTTTGCTGCTTGGCTCGGAAACTATATACCAGGTGGATACTGTCACGACTGGGATGTAGCAGAAATCAATGGTAGATGGAGTAGAGACGATGAACAAACACTAAAGTTTATGTGGGAACTATGGAATAGAGGCTCTAAATACTATATAACAGCAGGCTCCGATACACACGACGTATTCTATAGACCATATACAGGGTATCCTAGAGTATACGCCTACATACCTAAGGAGAATCCTACACCAGAAGATTTTGCATTAGCTGAGAAAAACGGCAGGACATTCATTAGCTATGGACCACTAGTATTCACTGACCCACTACCTGGTTCAAATGTATTTGTAGAAACAACTCAAGATACCATAGAGATTTCACTACAACTATATGCTGTTGATGGTCTGCAGAAAATAGAAGTCTATAGCTTAGGTAATAAAGTTTATGAAGAAAACATTGAGGGCAGTCCAATAGAATATAGTAGTACTATAACCATTAATGCTAAAGATGTAATTAATGAAAAAGGCTTTGGATGGATACAAGTATTCGTATATGATGTAGACGGAGATAGAGCATTAACTAACCCTATATGGGTTTATTTAGCTGAGAAAATACCTGTTAAAACTACAACAGAGACTACTACACAGTATATAACAAAAACAAGTACATACACTAGTGTAGCTACAACAACTGTAGTTGAAGAAAAGACTACAACAGAGATACAAACAACAACTGTATATGAACCTACAACTGTCACCATTGAAGTAATAGGTTTAACTACTTATGCACTAGCAATAATAATGCTCTTACTAGGAATAGGCATAGCTTATGCATTCTTAAGAAAGAAATAAAATATACTATTTTTTCCCCTACTAATACCCTATATTTCTTTACCACTTCATTAATCTATCTAAGAGTATTGTATAGTAAATTTAATATTCTTTACACATTATCTATGGTTATAAAAACAGTGGTGGCTCTGCCCTGATAATACTTGTTGCTGGGGGTCCTTGCTCGGGTAAGACTACTGTAGTAAGTGGGTTGAAGAAGGAACTTGAGAATAGAGGATATAGAGTATACGTAATAATTGATTGGGCTAGAGAAATCATTAGACGTGAGAAAGAAAAAGGCGATAAAGGAATTCTTCCATGGACTAATAGAATTCTTTTCGAGTATCTTGTAGTAAAATATCATTTAGACGAATATAAGCAGTTGTTAAAATCTTCTCCAAAATACGATATTGTTTTAGAGGATGGAGGAGGTTTTGCTGCAAAGGCTTATTGTGAAGTTGACGGAGTCGACCTTCCTAGAAACTACAGTGATCTCCTAAAATATAAGGAATTAGTAGATTTAGTTCTACTAATGGATGTTCCTCGAAAGTACTTTACTGATAGCGAGCGATGGGAGGATAGAGACTATGCATTAAAAATCCACAAAGCTATAGAAAGAGTTCATAGAGAAATATTTGACGATAAAGTAGTTAAGATAAGATACACCGAGGACCCTAAGGAGAAAATACATAGAGCATTAGAAGAAGTATTAAAGGTTATTGAGAAAAAGAAGTGGGTTCTCCAAGGAAATCATTCTACGAGTGTATAGGGGGTAATAACTTGGCCCTAGATAATATTAGAGTATTAGTCTTTGACCTCGATGGCACATTAGTAAGACTTCCTGTAGATTGGAGTAGAGTGATTCAGCAACTAAGTGAAGTATTAGGTAAAAGAGCAAATAGTGTACTTGGTATATTGAATCAGTATTATAACACGCCTTTGTATAATAGGATAAATGAGGTCATTGAAGCCCATGAACTCAAAAGTATAAATAAACTCGAGATCTTGGATAATTCAGTATTTCTCCTTAGGAAATTAAGTAATAGATATAGGATATCAATAATTACTATGCAGTCTAAAAGAGTTGCTAGAGAAGTCATTTATAGAATGGGAGTAAGTGATATAGTTAATACTATACTTGCTAGAGAAGATGCGAGGAATAGGATAGAACAATTAAGTTATTTACTAAAAATACTTGACGTACCTAATCAGAAAGTATTGTTTATAGGAGATAAAGTACTTGACGCAATAGCTGCCTATGTTAATAAGGTAAGGAGCGTAATTGTATTGCGTGGAAGAGTTAATAGATTGTTTACTGAAACAGATGATGTACTAGAGGATCTAGAGGTATTAAATCCTATAATAATAAATAATTTATGGGATCTCCTGAAGTACATTAAGT
>WAML01000121.1 GCA_015522345.1 Desulfurococcales archaeon | reverse complement strand
AAAGAAAACTATTGATAATTTAATGAGTAGAATAGACGTATTAGTGCCATTACATTGTAGTGGAAAGAAAACTATTGAATACGCTATGAAGAAATATGGTAATAGAGTTTTTTATGCTGGTGCAGGTTCCTCGTTATCCCTCTAATAAACCATGCACAATGGTGTTGAATTATGTTAAAAGAAGATGTTACTCCTTTACTCCAAGAACTAATTAATGCTATGAAGTACTTAGTTGAACATAATTTAGTTAATCCACGTGGAGGCAATGGAAGCGTTAGAGTAAATAATTATATCTGGATTACACCTAGCGGTGTCCTAAAAAATAACCTTGACATAAAAGATCTTATAGTATATGATGTAGAGCGCAATGTATTTATAGGGTATAAAAAACCTTCAATAGAATTCAATATGCATAAACTAATTTATCTTAACATAGATTATGTAAATGCTATTCTACATGCTCATCCACCACTATCTACTGCATTATGCGATGTATTGGGGTTGAGATGGCTTAATGAGACTCTTAGTGAAGTAAAATATAGTGTTGGAAAAGCATCAATAGCTGTTCCCGCAGAACCAGGTACTTTAGAACTAGCTAATAATGTATTAGATGAAGTAAGGAAAGGCTCTAGAGTAGTAGTTATACCTATTCACGGTGTTGTAGCTGTTGGTAGAAATATTGGTGAAGCATTAGATGCAATAGTTTCTTTAGAGGAATCAGCTAAATACTACATAGTTAAAAACTTGTTGCGTAGAGTTTAAAGAGCTATTCTTTTTTCCGATACTTTGGATGATATTTCCTAATATGCTCTATTCTTACATGTTTTAATTCGTCTTCGGGTAACATAGCTAGTAGTTCCCATCCTTTATCCAGGGTTTCTTCTATAGTTCTTCTTTCATATTCTCCTTGTCCAATGAATTCTTTTTCAAATCTATCAGCGAATTCTAAGTATTTCTTATCTCTCTGGGACAAGGCTTCTGTACCAACGACGACTGCTAATTCCCGCAGCTTAGTGCCTTCTGCATATGCACTGTATAACTGCATGAATACTCCTCTATGGTCTTCTCTGGTCTTTCCTTCTCCAATACCGTCTTTCATAAGCCTCGATAGACTCATTAGTATATCAAATGGAGGATAGATTCCTTTTCTCCATAGAGCTCTTGATAAGACTAGCTGTCCTTCAGTAATGTAGCCTGTGAGATCGGGAATAGGATGTGTAATATCGTCATCAGGCATTGTTAATATAGGCATTTGTGTTACACTACCTTTTTTACCAGATATTCTTCCAGCTCTTTCATATATTGTGGCTAAGTCTGTGTACATGTAGCCTGGATATCCGCGTCTACTTGGTACTTCTTCTCTAGCAGCACTAAGTTCTCTCAATGCTTCACAATAGTTAGTCATGTCAGTTAGTATGACTAATACGTGTATGTCATGGTTCCATGCAAGGTGTTCTGCTACTGTTAAAGCTACACGTGGAATAGCTATACGTTCTATAACTGGTGAATCAGCTGTATTAATGAAAGCTACTGTATGTTCTAGTGCTCCATATCTCCTAAAGTTATCTATGAAGAACATAGCGTCGTCATAGCTTACTCCTATAGCTGCAAAAACTATTGCAAAACTTTCTCCAGTTCCTCTAACTCTGGCTTGTCTTACTATTTGGGCAGCTATTCTATTATGTGGTAGTCCTGAGCCAGAGAATATTGGTAGTTTTTGTCCTCTAACAATACTATTCATTCCATCAATAGCTGATATACCTGTCTCTATAAATTCTGAAGGAGGTAGTCTTGAAGCAGGATTAATTGGAGATCCATTGATATCAAGATAGTCTTCAGGCACTATAGGCGGGCCGCCGTCAATAGGTCTTCCCAATCCATCAAACATTCTACCAAGCATATCAATGCTTACAGGGATCTTTAGAGTTTCTCCTCTATACCGTATCCTAGAGTATTTTAAGTCTACTTCACTAACTCCACCAAATACTTGGATTACTACAGCATCTTTACTTACATCAATTACTTGACCTAATCTAGTATCTCCAGTACCTAGTAGTACTTCAACAACTTCTCCATATGATATGCCGGGAATAGGTTCTGCTATAAGTAAACTGCCTTGTGCTCTAGTTAATTTAGGAGATTCTCTTATGAATAGACTAGGCTGTGCCAATGAATCCCGCCTCCTTAATTTTAACTTCATACTCAGAACGAATTTCGTCAAATAATTGTTTAAATGCGTCTTCAAACCCTACATTAGGTATTTCTTTCATACGCGCTATTTTGGATTTGACCCTCATTTCTCTTATTTCATCAACACTTATTCCTCTCTTTATAGCCTCTAAACCTAGTTCATAGAATAAGAGTATAGCTTTCATCATAAGAACTGCTTTCTTGGGTGGACAATATGTATCTATTTCGTGGAAAGCGCTTTGTTGTAGGAAGTCTTCTCTAATCATTCTAGCGACTTCAAGTACTAGCCTATCTTCTTCAGGAAGAGCTTCTGCACCCACAAGTCTAACTAGTTCCTCTAATTCAGCTTCTTTCTGAAGTATTGCTAGTGCTTTATCTCTCAGGGCACGCCATTCTTTGTCTATATTTTTATGCCACCAATCCTGTACGTTGTCCACGTATAAGCTATAGCTTGTTAACCAGTTTATTGCAGGATAGTGGCGTCTGTACGCTAGTGCTACATCCAATGCATAAAGGGCTCTTACAATACGTAGTGTCGCTTGTGTAACAGGTTCACTAAAGTCGGCTCCAGGGGGGCTTACAGCACCCATTATAGTTAAACTACCGTATCTCTCTGGAGAACCAAATGCTTTCACAAACCCGCTTCTTTCATAAAAACTAGCTAGTCTAGAGCCAAGGTATGCTGGGAAGCCTTCTTCTCCAGGCAGTTCCTCTAGTCTACCAGAGATTTCTCTCATAGCCTCTGCCCATCGACTAGTAGAATCAGCCACCATTAACACATGATATCCCATATCTCTAAAATACTCGCCTATGGTGACTCCCAGGAATACACTTGTTTCACGAGCAGCTACAGGCATGTTACTTGTATTAGCTATAAATACGCTTCTATTAACAAGAGGCTTTCCTGTCCTAGGGTCTATGAGTTTTCTAAAGCTATGTAGGGCATCCGCCATTTCATTTCCTCTCTCCCCACAGCCTACATAGATCGCTATATCGACATAGCTCCACTTAGTTAGTTGCTGTAAAGTAACAGTTTTTCCTGTACCAAAGCCGCCGGGTATAGCTGCCTTACCTCCTTTTGCTAATGGAAAGAAGAAATCGATAACTCTCTGCCCAGTAATCAATGGTTCTCGCGGCTCTAGTTTTTCTTTATAAGGTCTTGGTTTACGAACAGGCCATTTATGATACATTTTGACTTCTATATCAGAGATCTTGGCTATTGGTTCATCAATAGTATAGTCTCCTTCTTGAACAATGTATTCTACGACTCCCTTTACTGTAGGAGGCGTCATTACATAGTGTTTGACTATCTCAGTCTCATTGACATAGCCTATGAAGTCTCCTGGAGAAACTTTATCTCCTTTTTTAACTAGAGGCGTGAAATGCCATTTCTTATTACGTGGTAGTGGAGCAGCTTTTACTCCTCTCTTTACAAAGAATCCAACTAATTCCTCTAGTATAGGTAGAGGTCTTTGTATACCATCGTATATAGAACCTATTAAACCAGGACCTAGTTCAGCTGCTAAAGGATATCCTGTACCATAAACAGGGTCTCCTACCTTAAGCCCTGTAGTATCTTCATACACTTGTATAATGGCTTTATCTCCTTCAACACCTATAATCTCTCCTATAAGACGTTCATCACCTACTTCAACTACTTCATATACTTTACTTCCCTTCATACCTTCAGCTATTACTAAAGGACCCGAAACTCTATATATAACACCTTTTACAGTCACTCTATTCCACCTAACTAGGTTTTGGGAGAACCAGGAATCATTACAATCTAACCTTTAACCCTATGTATTTCCTAATTATATCTTCATAGTATTTCTCGATATCTTCTTTCTTTACTTTCTTCAACTCTGGAATACTAGGTATTGTAACGACTAATATATTTCTTTTATTAAAAAATTCTCTTAAATCACTACATTTTTTATATACAAAAGTGTTCATTACTACTAATGCATAGTTCTTAGACCTATTTAATTCCTCCACTTCTTTAATAATATCCTCACAAGCTATACTGCCATCAATATAATCTGAACGAGTTGTTGAGGCAAATATTCTTAACAAATCATCGCCTATAAATAATAGTTCTTTGTGTTCTATTTTCATTTATATCCACCATTTCTCTATTATATTCCTTAGTCTATCTATGTAGAGCGAAGTCGCTACAGAAACTGCTACTTGTTTTAATAAAGTATTTTCTGTGTGTAGATAGATTAACGCTCTTAAAACAGGTGCTTTATCCAGCGGATATAATAGATCGGAAGATGTATTAACTAGATGTAGTAAGTGAGCTATATGGATAATATCTAGTTTGTTCGATAAAGGAAATAAGTCCTTTAATACATTATTGAAAATACTATAATATCCAAAGTTTAAGATATTAGGTAATTCTTTTAGTCCTGTAGAAGCTATTCTTTTTAATTCCTCTAAGGTAAATGTATAGAGTTCTGGAGTGTATTTAAGTACTTGTTCTCCAAAGACCAGGCTTAGCCTTAACCATATATAGTCATTTGCTAAACCTATAGTTCTTTTTATTCTAGAATCCATTCTATACGGTATCTTATTTAGTGATGTAAGTCTATATGCTAGTTCTAAGGGATCTATTTTAGTCTTTATGTATACTGCTTGAGGAAATATATTATGTGTTGAAACTTCATTGTATAATTGGTCAAGTGTCTTGATAGCTGAAGAATCTACATTGTAGAGAAACAAGAGACCTTGGTCTACAATAAATGATGCTCTCCCTTTATTGGCTATATTGAAATGCGAAATTACAATGTTAATAATATCGTAGCTTCTCTCATACAACGTTATTAACTTCTTAACTTTATCATTAACAATATTTATGAGGGAAGCTATTGATGCACGTGTATACTCGTTAGCATATAGGATTATGTCCTTTAGAGAAATACTCCCTTTTATTGTGTATTTCTCGTAAATATATGAACCAAGAGGTTTTTTTGATATAGTGTTTATGAGTTCATCTAAATTATTAGAAGATAGAGCCCTTAGTAGCTCGTCTTTAGATAATATGTAGCTGAAGATGCTTGATGCTTTAGTATATATGTAGTATTTACCCCTTCTGTACTTGGTAAATAACTTATTGAACATTTATTGTCCCCATAGGGTTGAAGCAATTTCTTTAATAAATGCTTCTTTAAGCCTCTTTAACCTAGTTTCATAAGTGTTATCAATTATTGTTCCATCTTCAAGAATTATTCTTAAGCCACCATATATCGTTTTATCTTCTTCTATAAGAACTCGATCACTTATATCTAGCTCGTTTATTA
>WAML01000120.1 GCA_015522345.1 Desulfurococcales archaeon | reverse complement strand
TCTTAAGTTCTTAATGAGTTTTCTTAAGTAAGGACTTAAGACTAAGCCTACATGAAGCATATCCGGGTTAGATACCAGTATGTGTGGAGGGTTAGAAGCTATACGTTTTCGATCTTTTAATGGAGTATCTCCATCATAAACTGTTGCTGTAAATGCTCCAAAACCTAGTAATTCATTAATTCTATTCAATTGGTCTCTAGCTAGAGCTTTGGTAGGATACAAGAGTAGAGCTAGAGGTTTCTCTCCAGGATTGTTTATACAGTTCGCTAAAATGGGTATTAGAAATGCTTCAGTTTTTCCTGTACCTGTCCCTGAAACTATTACTGTATTATACCCGTCTAGTATACTCTTTAGTGCTTCCCATTGGAACTTATATAGTCTATTAATTCCGCGTTTCTTCAATGAATCTATTATTTGCCTAGGCAGATTTAGTTCTTCTATAAATGGTCCCGGCTCTGGTTCGCCTATTTCTTCTCTCCTAGAATAAATTATTTTAGCTACATCGTGGAATCTAGTTGAAAGTAGGCTATTAAATTCTGTGAGTAGTTTATCTAATTCCATTGAGGCTATGGTTTAAGCCCCCTTCATAAGCATTTTTTCTATTTTATGTTCTTTCTTAGACAGCTTCTTCCATAACTTATAGTGTTCTTCGCACAGATATACTACTCCAGGTCTTCTAGGAGGTCTAGCATGGTATACTCTAAGTTTTAAACCATGTTCTTCAAGAACTTTTGCATTCACATAACTAATCTCATGTACTCCTTCTTTACTACATCCTTCTACACTACATTCTTTCAAGACTATAACACCTTAGGCTATGCTATCAAGTATAGTATTGTAGAATGTATGTATTAAGCATGTATAGTACATTGCTCTTTAGTTCTTTATGCTATAGAGAACTCTCTTAGGAGAATGTATTTTCTGCGTCAAAATGTTAATCAATATATCTTAATTTATAGACGTCGCTTGGATCTAGTGAGATTTTCTTAGCTTTACTCTCAACTATAATTGAGCCATCTTCGCTTACATCAACGACTACACCCTCTATCGTGCCTTGTACGGTTTCAATTATAACTCTTCTATTTAGTGTATCTAAGTTGTTCATGTACTGCTTCACAAGTTCTTCTCTATCATCAACGAGTTTTCTAATTCGTGAAAACCATCCTATTATTGTAGCTAATATTTTGTTTCTTGGGACTATAGAACCAACTATATTCTTGACGGAAGTAGCGTCTTCAAGAGATATATCATTATTTACATTGACACCTATTCCCACATATGTTATAAATCTATTTGGAAAGGCCTCTGCCTCTATTAATATACCTGCTACTTTTCTTCCATCGACAATTATATCGTTTGGCCACTTGATTTTAGCATTTATGCCAAACTGTGTTTCTAGAGAACGTAGTGTTATTACGGGTACAGCTATTGGTAGTAAAGCTGCTTCTTCATTAGATAACGACATTGACGCTGTAATCCATAAACCACCTAACCCACTAAGCCATTTTCTACCATATCTTCCCCTCCCCTCTAACTGATACTCTGCTACAACTATACTCCATGGCCCATAGCCTTTCGCAACTTGTTGAGTACTGCCTACAAGAACCTTGTGTATAAGTCTCCAACCCCACGGCCTTATGGTAGAAGGATTATCTGCTGGACTCCATATAATTTTGTTATTCTCTAGCTTTATAAGATAGTTTTTAGACATCTCTTTAATTATCTTTGATAATTTATCTGAAGGTATACCTGTCTCCCATGACAGTTCTAGTAAACTCCATTCGTTCTTCTGTATAAGATGGTGGAGTATAAGCAGTTTTTTTAGCAATTTCTCGCTATAAACCATTGATATCGTCCTCCAAGTCATTTGCTTCTTATAATGATTTTAATAAAGTCATGTATAGTACTATGATTCTTCTACGAATATACTGTATAGCAAGTAGGATTATTTAAAGCAAAACATGTGTATGATTATATTAAGTTATAGTCGGTGATTGCTAACTAGTTGTCGAATTTTTAGACATTATCAAAACATTTAAGCTATTGTCCCCAAATTCTTCTTATATCCTTTATTTTCTCTAATACTTTGTTTATTCCTAGTATATAAGGTAGGTTTGGATAGTATTTTTGAAGGAATATATATGTATTTACATGAGGAGCATCGTATTTGTAAGCTTTTTCGGCGGGCACGATATCTATGAGTCCTCTTCTCCAGAGTTTGCTAAGGAGTTTCAGTATAAGTAATCTTTTGTTTTCTGCTTCAATTGCTGAATGATACTCGTTAGGCATGTATTGATAGAGAGTTGCTGGAGTATATTTCATGAGTTTATCTATGTATTTTTTATCTCTCTTAATTACAGGGCATTTTGTGGACAAACCGTATTCTACGTGGGCAGTAACAAACTTTAGTTCTTCATTATATAAGTACTTCACTTGTTTTGGTGCATAGGGAAAGCTTCTACATATTAACGGCTTATAGATATTGTGTATAAGACATTTGTTATTCTTTAGAAAAGGACACGATCTACTATCTTTATCTAACTCTAGTATATACGATAAAACTAGATATACTCTATTGATTCTTTCATACACTTTATACGATGGTTTAATACTTATCCTTATTCCTAGTTTTTTAGCTATCTCTAATAATATAATTGCTTCAAAAGACTGTATAGTTATAGGTGATAGTCTACAGCATAGGCCTTCTAAAATACATTTAAATCTTATCATTACTCATCATCTATTCGCGATAATATCCTGGCAGCTTTTCTTTATACAGCATTTTGATTCTAGATACACCATCTATAGACTCTATGATTTCTGCAACAGGTGGAGGTACATATGATTTCCAGCGAGGATCGCCTTCAGCTATGAGTTTCCTTATATATGTACCACGGTATTCTTCTCTATTAACTCTAGGAGGCTCTATTACTTCGTATCCTTCTTCAATAAAGATCCTTGCTATAATAGGATTAAGTGTTACAACAGCTCTAAATGGTGGAGAATATAGTTTTACATAGTGTATGGCCACTCTACTTACTTCTAATGTTGGAAGAGTTATTGTTATAACTTTGTCTAGAGGAAGCTTGGCCCACTTGATCGTTTCTCTAATCATAAGTATTCTTTCGCCAGCGGTAAAAGGATTTTCTGGAGTATGGCTTTGGCTAGCCATACCTACTACAATAACTACTTCATCGCATTTCTCTAAACACCATTTTATTACATGAAAGTGCCCATAGTGTAGAGGCTGGAAGCGAGCAATAACTAGGCATCGCTTTAAGTCATTGAATTCCTTAGCCACCTTGATCATCTCCTATTTCGTCGGAGAGGTAAGCTAATACTTCC